>CANLGS010000661.1 GCA_947490035.1 Gemmataceae bacterium | reverse complement strand
CAACGGAAGACGGCTGAGTACCCCAAGGGAGAAGGGATTCTGAGATGTGCCCTTGGCCTTCTGAGGGGGCGGTAACACCATGGCTTCCTCTCCATGTTATTCTGAGCCATGATGTTATAGCAAACCTCAAGTCACGCAAATCAGTACCCCGATGTCCCCGGCTACGAGATCATCGGTGAACTCGGGCGCGGCGGCATGGGCGTCGTCTACCTGGCGCGGCACGTGCCGCTGAACCGGATCGTCGCGCTGAAGATGCTGCTGGCCGCACACGCGACCGCGGGCGAGGTCGTCCGCTTCCGCGACGAGGCCGCGTCGGTCGCGGCGGTCAAGCACGCGAACGTGGTGCAGGTGTACGAACTCAGCCCGGAGGGGTGCCCTCGCCCGTACTTCGCGATGGAGTACGCCGCCGGCGGGAGCCTGGCGAACTTCCTCAAGGCGAACGGCCGCTTATCCCCGCGCACCGCGGCCGAACTGGTCGCGGCCATCGCCGACGGCCTCCAGGCGGCGCACGACGCCGGCCTCGTCCACCGCGACGTGAAGCCGGCCAACGTGCTCTTGGCAGTGGGCAGCGGGTAGCAGGCAGCAGGCAGTTCAGAAAAGGCGAAGAAGGCGGATTCTTCTCCGCTGCCCACTGCCCACTGCCCACTCACTCACCGAAGGTGAGTGACTTCGGCCTCGCGAAGCGGCTCGCGTCGGACGCGACGCGGACGCTCGCGCCGGCCGGCACGCCGGCGTACATGGCCCCGGAACAGGCCGGCGGGAAGTCGCGGTACGTCGGCCCCGGTGCCGACGTGTACGCGCTCGGCGCGGTCCTCTACGAGTGCCTCACCGGCAACCCGCCGTTCGACGGACCCGACCCGTGGGCCATCATCGAACAGGTTCTCAACGCGTCGCCGGTGTCGCCGCGCGCGACCAACCCGGTGGTGCCGCGCGACCTGGAACTGATCTGCCTCAAGTGCCTGGAGAAGGAAGCCCACCACCGGTACCACGGCGCCGCGGCGCTGGCCGACGACCTGCGCCGGTTCCTCGCGGGCGAGCCGGTGAGCGTGCGGCCCATCGGCCCGCTCACGCGAGCCGCGCGGCGGGCGCGGAAGCGCCCGGCCGCGGCCGCGCTCGTCGCGCTGGTTACGCTGTTGTGCTTCGCGGTGCCGGCGGCGGTGGTGTGGAACGTCGCCGAGAGCGACCGCGGCGCGCGCGAAACGGCCACGGCCCGCGAAGAACAACGGTTGGCCGAGATCGCCCGGATCGAGGCCGATAAAGCCACCGCCGCGGCATTGCGACTCGCCGACGTGCGCGACCTGTTCGCCGTCCAGACCAACCTCCGCAACCGCGCCGCCGACCGGCCGCTGTCGTGGACGTTCCAGACCGGCGGCGACCTGCCGAAAGCCGTCGCGCTCGCGGCCGGCGAGCCGGGCGCGCTGGGCGACCTGAGATCGGCCGCGGCCGTCGCGTTTCTCGCCGCCGACCTGAAGCCGCTCGACCCGGTCGTGAAGGGGTTCACCGCGTCGGCCGCCGCGACCGACCCCCGGACCGGCGCGGTCGCGGCCGGCGAGTACCTCGTGTGGGTCGGGCTGAAGGCGCGCGTGCGGCTGATCGACCCGGCCGACGGGCGCGTGACGCGCGAACTCACCTTCACCGCGGGGCTGGTGCGCGGTCCGAACGGCGCGCTGAAGGGACAGCCCGACAGCGTGCGCGCGCTCGCGTTCAGCGCCGACGGCACGCGCCTGTTCGTCGGCACGAAAAGCTCCCAGGTGATCCGGTTCGATCTCGACAAACCGGGGAACGAGCCGGCCGACGCGTGGAAAGCGTCCGTCTGCCCGCTCGAACAACTCGCGGTCAGTCGCGACGGGAAGACGGTGTACGGGCTGTGCCGCCCGGAGAAGCCGGTGTTCGCGTGGTCGGCCGATACCGGCAAGGAAGTTGCCAGGCTCGAACCGGCGGCGGAAGCGCCGTTCGCGCCGTTCGCGCCGTTCGCGGTCCTCGCGACCGGCGACGTGGTCGCGTGCGACGCGCACCAACTTCGCCGCTGGACGCCCGACCTCAAACCGGCCCAGACGGTGGCGAGCGCCGGCGCGTGGCGCCTCGCGGCCACGCCCGCCGGCGCCTTGCTCGTCGGCGACGGGTGCAACCTCGACGTGTACGACCGCGACGCGCTCACCCCGCTCGACCGGTTCGCGACCCCCGAGTTGCGGCGCGGGATTCACGAGGAGAACGTGCGGACGATTGTGGTTCACCCGTCGGGCGCGTTCGTGGCGACCTCGTCGGGCGACAACGACCGCTCCGCGCGGGTGTGGGAACTCGCCTCCGGGCGGCTCGTGGGTACTGTCGCGGTGACCGGCACGGGGCCGATCGCGCTGGTGTGGGCTGGCGACGGCAAAACGCTCTTCGCCACGGCCAGCGACCAGCTCGCGCGGTGGTCGTTCCGTGCGGGCGACGCGCATCGGTTCGCGTGCCAGAGTGGGCCGCCGATCGCGACCGCGACATTCCTTCCCGGCGGCCGGGGCGCGGCACTGGCCGAACCGGTCGGGGCGCGCCGCGAACTGCTCGTCGGCGCGGCCGGCGGCTTGGCGGCTTCGGTCGTCGTGCCGCCGCGCGGCGGGCGCATGGGCCTGACCGCGTGCCCGGTCGCGGCGCTCGCGGTCGGCCCGGACGTGCCGTGCCTCGTCACGTCCGAGCCGCCCGCGGCAGTAGCGCCGCGCGTGTTCAATCCTCGAATCACGTGGTGCCCGCGGTTCAGTCCGGACGGGCAGGCGCTGTGGGCGATCGTGTCGTCGTCCGACGTGTACTCGTTCGACCCGGTCACGAAGCAAGCGCGCGGGAAGAAGTGGAGCAACGGGGTCGAGGGTACGACGCTCGGCCTCTCGGCGCTGGACGCCCTCGCGGTCGGCCGGACCGTCGTGGCCGCGGGCGGGCGCAGCGGTTCGGTCCACCTGCTCGACCACGCGACCGGCGCGTTCGTCACCACGTTCGCGGGCCACGGCGACCCGGTGCTGGCGCTCGCGCTCGCGCCGGACGATTCGCTCGCGGTCGCGGGTACGCAGAACGGCAAACTGCGGGCGATTCGGCTTGGCGACCGGCAGGAACTGACGGCGGCGGCGGCGCACCCCGGCGGCCTGACGGCGGCGGCGTTCAGCCGCGACGGGTCGCTGCTCGCGACCGGCGGGCGCGACCGCGTCGTGCGGTTGTGGAAGCGAACCGGCGACCGGTTCGAGCCGCTGTTCGCGGTGTCGGACATGACCGGTCCCGTGCGCGAACTTCAGTTCGACGCCGACGGCCGGTTGTTGGTGCTGGTGGCCCACGAGCGCGCGGTCCGCGTGTGGGACGTGGAGAAGCTGAAGAGTCAGTTGGGGGAGTTCAAGCTCGGGTGGTGAAGGCCGGTGCTCGTAGTGACCCGCTTCAGCGGGTCTTGCCTT
>CANLGS010000660.1 GCA_947490035.1 Gemmataceae bacterium | reverse complement strand
GTCATTTCGGCGGTCACCCATTGGGTCCCTCGGTCATTTCGGCAGGAATGAGGCAGAATCGCTGGGAATCCCAGGGTTCCGGCGCACATGCCGTGCCGAAAGTCGAAGGTCATCTGGGAAATAGGGGATAACGCAGACGGACGCAGATCAGGACCGAAGAGGAAGAGTGTTTTGAAGAACTCGGCTTCTTGGCTTTGATCTGCGTCCGTCTGCGTTATCTGCGGCTCTTCTGCTTTGTATGCTTTTGTGCTTCTTTGCGGCCAATCTTCTTCGCGTTTCAAACCGGCAGCGCGAAGCGCTTGAGGAACTTCACCCCGGCGGTCACGTCGGCGAGTTTGTTCTCGCCCTGCTCGCGCTCGACTGTCAGGAACCCATCGAACTCCAGCACTTGAAGCGTCGCGCTCAACGCCATCCAGTCGATGTCGCCGGCGCCGAGCGGCACCTCTTGCAACCCGCGACTCACGCCCGCGGAGCGCGCGTCGCGGGCGTGGACGTGCGCCACCAGCCCCTCAAGCGGCATCAGGTTTTTGAGTGGGTCGTGCCCGTGCAGCAGGAAGTTCGCGGGGTCGTAAGTGACCTTGAGGCTGCCCACGTCGAAGCTCGCGAGGTACTCCTTCACCTTCTCCGCCGGGTCGTAACCGACTTCCAACGCGACGACACAACCCATGCGGTCGCCGTAGGTGCCGAGCGCGAGTAGCGATTCGCGCATCAGAAGCGCGCGGGGCGCGGTCGCGTCGTCGGGCAACTTCGGGCACGCGACCACCACCCGGCGCGCGCCGAGGTCGAACGCCAGTTGCATCGCCTTGCGGACGTGTTCGATCCGCTGCTGCATGTCGTCGGCCACGTCCAGCCCGCGGCGCAGCGGCACGTTGAGCGCGGCGAGGTCGAGGTCGAAGCCGCGGAGCAGGTTGCGGAACTCGCGCCGCCCGGTTTCGCCCAGCACACCGGGGGCGAGGTCGCCGGCCGCGTCCACCTGAACGCCGCGTGCGCCCATCCGCGCCGCGGCTTCGACCGATGCGCGGAGAGGGAGTTGGGTGGACTCGACAACGATTCCGGTGCGAAGAGGTTTCATGACAGAGATTCTACCACGTCCGGCGCGGGCGCGAGGAAGTGCGTGATCGGCTTCACCAGTGCGCGGAAGTCGTCGCTGAGCAAGTGGACGGTGCCCCAGCGCGGGCTGCGGGTGCGCATGTGCGCGCGGTAGTCGGCGGCGAGCACGCCGCGGAGCAGGTAGTTGCGCCCGCGGAACGCGAACAGGTCCGGCACGTTCGCGGGCATCCGGACGGCGGTCGCGAGGTGGTACACGAACGCCAGCACGCCGCGAAACCCCTCGCCGAACTTGTCGGACCAGCGGAGCAGGCTGTGAACGTCTTCGAGTTCGCACCAGTTGTGCCACACGTTGCGCGGCTTGCCGCCCGGCCCAGAGCCGGGGAACTTGCGGCCCTTCACGTCCACGACGAGCTTCGCGCCGCTAGGCCCGATGACGATGAAGTCCGGCGACTTGACCTCGTCGGCATCAAGGTAACTGCGCCGCGCTTCGACTACCGGAACGACGGCGGCCCCGCGGTCGCGCAGGTACGCGTCGAACGCCGCCTCATAGTGGTTGTCGGATTTCATGGCGGTCTACCCAGCGTCGTACTCGTCAGGGTGAATGCGCATCGCGAGTACTCGCACGCGCGAGACGCGCACCCCGAACGGGTTCGCTTCGCGCGTAGGGCGAACGTCGAACACGTGTCCCGGTTCCGTGTTTTCGGGCACCTGCACCGTGATGGCCTTGTGGCCGGGGAGCGCGATGGAGAACGCGCCGCCGTGGATGAAGACGGGCGGATCGAGGTACCACTCGGCGACGAACTGCTTCGGTTCCCCGCGCGAGTTCCGTTCGGCCTTCTCGCGGTGCCGGCGGTACTCGTCGTTCACGCGAGTTGTTTGCCGCGTGTCGTATTCGGGGACCAAGATCGCGCGGGCATCCGCGACGTGTTTGCGCTTGTCGAGCGTGTCTTCCTCGTGCGGGTTATACAGTTTGACGAGTTGGCCGCGGCGCCGTTCGATCAGCACGCCAATGAGGAGCGCCAGACCGCCACCCGCTGCGAGGCCAACTGCGACCCCGGACGCGCTCACGAATGCCGCGTAACCAGCGGCGCCGAGCAGCGCCGATATGCCGAGGCCGTCGAGCAGAAAGCTCACGCAACCCATGTTGTCATACGCGCCGTACCCGACCTGCGAGAACATGTACGACTGGTAGCGGAAGCACTGCGGGCACGGCACCGGGTCGCAAATATCGAAGTGCGAGAGCATCTCGGCAAGGTCTTCGCGAGCCTTCTCTTCGGCACGCTCCGGGCTCGATCGACCTTCCGCACGCCCCTCGAAATGTCGGTCGTAGATGTAGCGGCATTCGCAATTCACACAGCGCACCAAATGCGGTATGTGAATGTCGGTGCGCGCGCTGTACGTCGTAATCACCACGGGCGATGGCCCTCGGAGCGAAAATACCTTGTCACCGCACGGCCGATTGTACGGCCCCGACCAACTCCGCCTCCGGCACCGCGGACTCTTCGCGCTTCGACAGGTTCTTCACGTTCCACACGCCGGCCGCGAACTCGCGGTCGCCGGCGATCACGGCGAGCTTGAAGCCGCGTTTCTCGGCGTAGGAAAGCTGCACGCCGACCTTCTTCGCGTCGGGGTACACTTCCACGTTCACGCCGGCGGCGCGGAGGGCACGCGCGACGCGCTGGTAGTCGCCGAGGCGGGCCGCGTCGAAGTTCACCACCAGCACCTGCGCCGGTGTGGATTGCCCCGTGAGCAGCGGGTGTTTGAGTTCCTCCATCGCGGCGATGAGGCGGTCCAAACCGAGGGACGCGCCGACGCCGGGGAGCACCTGTTTCGTGTACTTGCTCGCGAGGTTGTCGTACCGGCCGCCGCTGCACACGCTTCCGATGCCCGGCAGGTCCGTGAGGAAGGTTTCGTAGATCGTGCCGGTGTAGTAGTCGAGGCCGCGCGCGATGCTCAGGTCGATCTTGATGCGCCCGTCGGGCACGCCCGCGGTCTTCGCTACAAAGAGCAGCTCCCGCAGACGCCGGATGCCTTCGGCGGCTTTCTCGTTCGGTGAACCGGCGAAGAACGCTTCCACCTTGTCCAGCACTTCCGCGTTCGTGCCGGTCGTCTCCGCGAGGGCGAGAACCGCGTCGGCCTGCGCCGCGGTCACGCCGGCTTCCTTCACCATCTCCTCGGTCACCTTCTCGCGGCCGATCTTCGGCAGCTTGTCGAGCGAGCGCAACAGCGGAACCGCCTTGTCCGCGACGCCGTTCAGTTCCAGCAGTCCGTTCAGCACCAGCCGGTTATTGATGCGAATCTCGAACTTGTCGAAACCGATCGCGGTGAACAGGTCGTTGATGACGAGTGCTACTTCAATGTCGGCG
>CANLGS010000659.1 GCA_947490035.1 Gemmataceae bacterium | reverse complement strand
GAAGCGCTTCATATCCGCCGCCCCTGGACACGGTTCACTCAGTTGATTCGGTTACGCGGCGGTACGACCCGCAAGCTTTCTCGAATCGTTGTGTCACGAACTTCGAGCAAGGGTTCTCCAGCTTTCCAAACTCCCGCAGGTTGTCGCGCCGCGCGCGGGGCGAGATCGGGTTGACATCGACGGGGCAATTTGGAATAAGCCGCGATGTGAGAGTTCGGGGAGAGTTCGGCATGAGTGGAACATCGCGAATGCACGCAGCGCGCAAAAGCTGGCGGATGTGGGGAGCCGTGGTCGTCCTCCTGGCGGCCACCACGGAGGCGCGCGCCTTCTACTGGTTCGGGTGGCCGGGAAGCCAGTTGCGCGTCGAGGAGACGCTCCTCCCGCCGCCCGGCCCGACGGGCCGGATGCCCAACCCGCCCATCGGCCCTCCGGTGACGGTAGCCGAGCCGCCCATCGGCCCGCCGGAGCAGACGCCCGAACCGGCCACCGGCCTGCTCGGGCTGATCGGGCTGGGCGCGCTCGCGGTGCGGAAATGGCGGAAGAAGAAGTTCTCGCGGCGAAGCGAACTCTGTGGTTAGTTCTGCTTTCTCACCTCTACAATGACTGCATGGAACCCCTCACGCGGCTGCGCTGGCCGGTAGCGCTCTCGATCGCCGCCGCGCTCGTCACCATCGGGATGAAGGGCGGCGCCTACGCGCTCACCGGCTCCGTCGGGCTGCTCACCGACGCGCTCGAATCGGTCGTCAACTTGCTCGCGGCCGTCACCGCGTACTTCGCGATGTGGTACGCCGCCCGACCCGCCGACCCGTCGCACACCTACGGCCACGAGAAGATCGAGTTCCTGTCCAGCGGTCTCGAAGGTGTACTCATCGTTCTGGCCGGCATCGGCGCCGCGGTGTACGGCGTCCGGCGGCTGTTCCAGCCGGAACCGCTTGAGTCACTTGAAATCGGCACGGCGCTGACGCTCGCCGCGTCGGTGGTGAACTTCGCCGTCGCGCGGGTACTGCTCCACCACGGCCGCGTTCACAAGTCCATCGTCATGGAGGCCGACGGCAAGCACCTCATGGCCGACGTGTGGACCTCGCTCGGCGTCCTCGCGGGGTTGGGATTGGTGTTGCTCACGGGCCGCACGTTCTTCGACTCGCTGCTCGCGATCGCGATGGGGCTGCACATCACGCGCATCGGGACCGGGCTGATTCGGCGGTCGTTCGACGGCCTCATGGACCACGCCATCCCGCCCGACGAACTGGAGCGGGTGCGCGAAGTGATCCGCACCAACTTGCCCGCCGGCGCGACGTTCCACCTGCTCCGCACGCGAATGTCGGGCGCCCGCCGGTTCGTCGAATTCCACCTGCTGGTGGACGGCGACATGTCGGTGCGCGCCGCCCACCAGCTCGCGAACAAACTGGAAGAGGCGCTCGTCGCCGCGCAGCCCGACGCGGCGGTGACGATCCACGTCGAGCCGGTGGACGAGGAGGAATCGTGGGAGCCGGAGTACCTCCGGCAACTCGGCGAGGAGCCGACCCCGCCGCCCCCGCCGCCGCAAACACCCTGACAGTTTGACAGTTCTCCACGTGATGAGAAATGTGTGGGAAATCGGTGCGGTTTGCGGTAAAATCACTCCAACGTTCCATCTCCCGTCGCAACGCGGTTCCTATGCGCCCTCTCCTTCGGGTGGTTCCGGGTTTGATTCTCTTGGCCGGTTGCAGTACCGCGCCGCCGGCGGTCGAAGTCCCTCCGCCCGCGACGTTCGACGCCGAGGCGATGACGGCCCGCGCGATGGCCGACTACGACCGGAACAAGAACGGGTTCCTTGAGGGATCCGAACTCGACGCCTGCCCCGCCCTCAAGGGGTCGCTCATCGGGATCGACACGAACCGCGACGGCAAAATCTCGCGGGACGAACTGAAGGCCCGGTTCGAGAGCTACGCGGCGGCCAACACCGCGATGATGACGGCGACCGTCACGGTCACCCTGGACGGCAGCCCACTGGCCAACGCGACCGTGCAGTTCGTGCCCGAACCGTGCATGGGCGAGGCGGCGAAGGAGGTGACCGCCAAGACCGGGGCCGACGGCACCACGTCGGCGTTCACCTTCGACGGCCAGGAGTACCAGGGGCTGCCGCTCGGGCTGTACAAGGTGAAGGTGACCGCGGCCGGGAAGACACTCCCCACGCGGTACAACACCCAGTCCACGCTTGGGGCCGAGGTGTCCGGCGGGCGGGGAACAAAACCCCTTACGTTCACGCTGTCATCCCGGTAGCCCGTTGGGGCCGCCGGGCTTTTTGTTGTTCGTTTCCTCTCTCGGAGCCGTTCATGTTCTCTCCGAATCGAGATCGCCCGCGGCGCGCGGGGTTCACGCTGATCGAGTTGCTGGTGGTGATCGCGATCATCGCCATCCTGATCGGGTTGCTGCTTCCCGCGGTGCAGAAGGTACGCGAGGCCGCCGCCCGCATGAAGTGTTCCAACAACCTCAAGCAACTGGGGCTGGCGATGCACAACTGCCACGACACGGCCGGGGCGTTCCCGTCGGCCGGGTGGGGCTGGTTCTGGACGGGTGAGGCCGACCGCGGCAGCGGCCCAGACCAGCCCGGCGGGTGGGTGTACAGCCTGCTGCCCTACGTCGAGCAGTCGAACCTACACGCCATGGGAAAGGGGTTGGCGCGGCCCGCCCAACTGACCGAGTTCACGACCCGCAACGCCACCGCGGTGGCGTTCTTCATCTGCCCGAGTCGCCGCACGGCGGTCCCGATCACCGCCGGCAGCGTCTCTTACTTCAACGCCAACTCGTCCAGCACCTTCAGCCGGACCGACTACGCGGCGTGCGTGTCCTCAACCGGTTCGGTCGAGTCCTTCCAGGGGCCGACGAGCCTGGCGGAGGGCGACACCCCATCGTTCTGGACGACCGGAGGCGGGGCGAGGGCGGCCAACCCAGCCACGTTCAACGGCGTGTGCTACAGCCGCAGCCAGGTGCGGATCCCCGACATCACCAAGGGGACGAGCAACCAAGTGATGATCGGGGAGAAGTACCTGAACCCGGCCAACTACACCACCGGCACCGACGCCGGGGACAACGAGTGCGCGTTCACCGGGATGAACAACGACGTGTGCCGGACCACGGCCAACCCGCCACTCAAGGACCAGAACGGTTTGGGCGACGCGACCCGGTTCGGCAGTCAGCACCTGTCCGGGGTGAACGTCGTCCTCGGCGACGGGTCCGTCCGAACGATCGCGTACACCATCGACCCCGCCGTCTTCCAGCCGATGGGCGACATCCGCTCGGCGGCCGTCGTCAGCCTGCCGTGAGGGCAGCGCGGTTCGCCACCGTGTCCCACGCAATCCTGTTGCGCGGCCGGGTCTTTGTCCCTCTCCCCTTGCGGGAGAGGGTGGCCGCGCTTCGCGGACGGGTGAGGGGTG
>CANLGS010000658.1 GCA_947490035.1 Gemmataceae bacterium | reverse complement strand
GGCGGGTTCAGCACGGGCATCCCGCGGGCCGCGGCTTCGTGCAGCAGGTCCATGCGGAACACGACCTGTTCGAGCGAACCGGCCGGCATCGTGCGGACCAGCACCGCGTCGAACTCCGCGCGCGTTTCGCGCGCGGAGTTCACACTCGCGGACAGCGCGCGGAAATCGAGCGGCGTCGCGGCGTGGCCGAGTTCGCCCGCGGCGCGCACGAGGTCTTGCACATGCCAGCCGGTGCCGCCGGAGAGGATCGCGATTTGCATCAGGCTTCCGCCGCGGGCGCGGGGGTCTTCTTGGCGGAGGTTTTCTTGGTGCCAACCGGTTCGGGTGGGTTCGGGAACAACTCCGCAATGCGCACGCGAAAGCCGGGAATGATTGGATCGGCGGTTAGGTCGTCGGTGTCGCGCAGCCGGCGCCCGGTTCCGTCGGCCTGATAAACAAGCACGGTCCGCGTCTTCGGGGTGATGACCCAGATGAGCGGAATCCCGGCGTCGAAGTAGTCCGCGAGCTTCTCCTCGACCTCTTCGTAGCCGTCGTTGGGCGAAACCACTTCGACCGCGAGGTCGGGTCGGAACTTGCACATGCCGCGCGGGACGAGGCCGTCCGGCAACCGCTCCCGAAGGATGAACGACACGTCCGGCTTCCGGACTTGGTTGGCATTGCTGGGGAAGCACTGGTACATGGCTTCTGCGTCCAGCACTTCACCGAGCTTGCCCGGTAGCACTACGGAAACCAAGAAGTACGCCAGCCGCGACTGAATCCCGGCGTTCTCGGCTCCCATGTGCTTCTCCGTAACGACACCGTCGATCAGCTCGTAGCCGTCCGAATTGCTCCACCCCTCGAACTGCTCCGATGTCATGCGCGGCGGGTACGCTTTCACGATCATGGTTCGGCTCCTGTTTGCGGTTCACCCATTATGCCAGCCCGAACGACTTCCGCAACAGGTCGGGTTCGACCTTGCCGAAGCGGTGACAGCGGCCGGTCTTCAGGTTGCGAAACTCCACTTCTGCCGGCGAGAAGAGCAGGGGGTCGATCTTGTAGAAGTCGCCGTTGTAGCGCGCGAACACCTGCGCGAACGGCACGCCGTGGTCCTTCGACGCGGACGACGGCACCTTCGGGCCGATGGCGTCGAGCAGTTCGTCGTCGGCACGCACCCACAGCACGACCTTCGCGCCGTAGAGGATGGCGTCGTTGGTGCGGCCGATGGCCTGCCCGAAGTCGGGCGACACCGGCGGCAGCGGGGCCACGCCGTAGGCGCTCACCACCTGGTTCACGTCGAACTTCAACTCGTGGAGTTTGTGCAGTGCCGTTTCGACCGAGCGCGCGACGATCTGCGTCGTGCCGGCGATGCTCATGGTCGGCGCGACGAGCAGCGTGAGGTGTTCCGCGACCGGCGGCAGCTTCGCGACGATCGCCGCGATCACCTCCTCGGTCGGGTGCTTGTGGGTTTCCAGCACGCCGACCGCGAACGCCGATTCCTCCTTGCCGGGGATGTCGAAGAACAGCGCCTCGCGCGCGGCGAGCGCGCGCATCGGGCCGGACCCCATCGCGAAGAAGTTGCCCGCGGTCACCTGCCAGCCGGCGTACTGCGACGCGAGGCACGCCCGCGCCGGGTCGTCGGTGGTCACCTGCACGGCGGGTCCGCCACCGGTGACGGGGCAGGGGACGTAAGTCACTTCGGCCGAGTCCGCGAGACACGCCCGCGCGAGCAGCAACCCAGCCGCGAGGCTGCCTTGCACCGCGCCGCCGCAGTCGATGACACGCGCGCCGGCGACCTTTGACACGCTCACACGCAACCGGGCCGCGTTGCGCTCGACTTCGTCCGCGACGAGTTGGGCGCGTTCGTTGAGTGTCATGTTGAATGCTCCGCGAAGAGGTGATCGAGTTCCGCAGCGCGTGATTGTAGCCGCTCGCGGACCTCGGCGGGTGTGGTTCCCGTCGCGAAGAACGTGAGCACCGGCCATCCCGCTTGAATCGCGCTGCCCGCGTCGGGGATGTCCGCGAACGCCGGCAGGCGCCACGGGTCGAACGCGCCCGCGAGGTCCGCGTCCCACGGGCCGCTGTGCGGGAAGGTGATCGCGTGCGGCGCGTAGTAGATGGCTTTACCGATGCAAGAACCTCTCCCCCCGGCCCCCGCGCTTCGTGGTGAACCGCGACCGTCAGGGAGCGGGTGGCGAGTTCTACCCGCTCCCTGACGGTCGCGGTTCACCGGGAGGCGCGGGGAGAGGTGCTGTCCCGTCGCGTGTTCAAGCACCTCCACGCCGGCCGTATAGCGCGGGTTCACCTCGACGGGGAACGCCACGCCGCCGTTCGGGATGAAGTCGAGACCCCACACGCCGCGGAGCGCGAAGCCGTGCGGCGGGAGCGTGGGAGCCGCGACCGGTCCGATGTTCCCGCAGTACGCGAAGGGCTGCGCGTGCAGCCACGGCTCGCCAATCAGTTGTTCGGTCACACCGAGCAGCGTCGTCCCGCAGTAGAGCGCCGACATCGGCACGCCGTCGATCCACTCCTGAAAGTAGTGGTCGCCCGACGCGGGTTCGCCCGGTCGCGCGAAGCGGATGCCGATCCCGCCGCCGGAGCGCAGCGGCTTGCGCAGCCAGCGCCCGTCGGCCGGGCACGGCTCGCCGGGGGGGAGTAAGCGCGGACTCGCGAAGCCGCAAGCGGCCAGAGTGGGAAAGAGGGTGAAGGGATTGCGAACGCCAGCCAACACACCAGGAGCATTGCCCCAGAGTTCGCGCGTCGTTACGAGTTGGCTCACGATGTCGGGATGGTTTTCGAGACCGCCCGTGTACAGGACGGGGCCGGGCGGGAACTGCGTCGCCAGTTCGGGCAGCGCGCCGGGGTAGTCGCCAGGAGGGCAGAGGGCGCACCGGGCGACGCGCTTGAGATCGCGGTCGTTGAACTGATCGACCGCCCACGCGGGGAAGCCGGCGCGGGCGAGCGAGTGAACCGCCGCCCGCGCGCTCGCGCCCACCACGCCGACGACCGGCTTCACCGCTCCACCGGCGTCGGCAGCCCGAAGAACTTCCGCACCGCCTGGAGTTCGGGGATCATCATCACCCGCATCACGTCGGCGTAGTCGTCGGTCCACGCCTCCACGCCTTTCAACTCCTCCACCGGGCGGAACCCGTATCCGGTTTCCGCCTGTAGCACGGTCATCAGGGTGGCCGACGCCGAGTGCTTGCGGACGAGCGCCGCGTACCCCTTCGCGGTGTCGTCGGACGTGCGCGAGTCGAGGTACTCCAGCAACCTGTCCTGCTGGTTCAGCGGCGACTTGTCCAGCACCGCGACGAGTTCGGGGTACTTGTCGCGCAGGATGCGGATCAGCGGCGCGCTGGTGCCGTACTCGCCCACCAACTTGCCGATCGGCGAGCCGATGCGCGGCCCCAGGTGTTCCTCCTCGCTCGCCAGCGCGACCCAACTCGACGCGGTCT
>CANLGS010000657.1 GCA_947490035.1 Gemmataceae bacterium | reverse complement strand
GTCTTGTTGTGGTGCGGGTTGCTGGCCCGATGGCACTGACCTTGTGTTCTTGTGGCACAGGCTTCCAGCCTGTGTGCCTGAGAATCACAGGCTGGAAGCCTGTGCCACAAGAAAAGAAAAGAAAAGACCACAAGTAGGTTCCTCATGCGTCGTCGTCGGCCGATGTTCCTGGCGCTGGCTCTGCTGACCGCGTTCGCGGCCGTCGCGACCAGCGCTCTCGTGTTCGCCGCCAAGCGCCCGCCGGCGTTCTACGCCGCCGCGAGCCGCCCCGCCGACTGGGACGCGCACGAACAGTCCGCGAAACTCCTCACCCGCGTTCTCGACCTTCAAAACGACGTGCGCGCGAAGGAAGAGTGGGGCGACACGTTCACCGCGGACGAACTGAACTGCTTCTTCGCGGAGAACATGGGGCCGAAGGACGGGCTGTGCGAACTGCTCCCGAAAGGCTTCCACTCGCCGCGAATCGCCATCAACGGCGACCGCCTCAAGCTCGGCGTGATGTACCGCGAAGGGTTCTGGAGTTCGGTGGTGTGGATGGAACTGAAGATTTGGCTGGTGGCGGATCAGGTGAACGTCGCGGCGGTGGAGGTGTGCAATCTGAAGGCCGGGCGGGTGCCGTTCGGGTCGCAGTCGATCCTCGACAAGATGGGCGACGTGGCACGCGAGTCGAGCATCGACGTGACGTGGTACCGCAACAAGAGCAACCCGGTCGGGCTGTTCAAGTTCTTCGCGAAGCAGCCGCGCCCGACCTCGCAGGTGCTCACGCTGGAAGTGAAGGACGGGAAGCTCACGATCGCGGGTCGGTCGTTCCTGGACGGCGCGCCGGCCGCGCCGCCGGGCGTCAACCCGCTGCCGCCGGCGCCGTGAGCCGAAACACCCACCGTTCGCCCTCGCGCCGCAGCACGGCCCGCCCGGTCAGCTTCGCGCCGCGGAGTTCGAGTTCGACGCGGTCCGGCTCGTCGGCGAGCCAGTCGCAGGTGCCGGCGTCCCAGCGCGAGACGCTTCCGCGACCGCCGGACACCGGGCCTTCGTAATCGAGGTAAAACAAGCGGTGATCGGCGTTCAGTTCGGCGGGAACGTCGATGTCGGCGTGCGCCTCTCCGAGCAACCGCCAGGCGCGGAGTACGCCACCTCGTTCCACCAGGAAATCCCAGTGGAGCGCCGGCCAGTCGTGTGCGAGAACGACGAACTTCACTGACGGCCCCGGTTTAGCGTGCGACCCGGAGGGGTGCAGCGGCGTTCCAAATCGGGCTACGACGGAACGTGCCGTGCGTGTAGAATGACGGCATCATGGCAAAGGGCGACAAGAAAGACAAGAAGGCGGAGGCGGACGGCACGGTGAACGTGTCGCGCAACCGGCGTGCGCTGCACGATTACGAGATCACCGACCGCATCGAGTGCGGCATCGTACTCGTCGGCACAGAGGTCAAGAGCCTGCGCGACGGGCACGCGAACCTCGAAGACGCCTACGCCCGCATCGACGACGGCGAGGTGTTCCTGATCGGCGCGGAGATTCCGGAATACCTGTTCGGCAACCGCGCCAACCACAAGCCGAAGCGCACCCGCAAGCTGCTCCTGCACCGCCGCGAGATCGCCAAGTTCGCGGGCAAGGCCGAGGAGAAGGGGCTGACGCTAGTGCCCCTTCGCTTGTACTTCAAGGACGGCAAGGCGAAGGTGGAAATCGCGGTCGCGAAGGGCAAGCAGATACACGACAAGCGCGAGTCGCTGAAGACGGCGAACGCCAAGCGCGACATCGACCGCGCGATGGCCTCGCGAAGGAAGCGGTGAACCGCGACCGTGAGGGAGCGGGTGGGCTTCCGTTACGCCCACCCGCTCCCTCACGGTCGCGGTTCACCCGGACACAGACCACGGAGGGTCGCGGTGCGGCTGGTCGCGCTGGTGCAATCCGAGTCGCACGTGTGCTGCCGCTACCGGCTCGCGGCGTTCCGCGGCGCGCTCACTGCCGCGGGCCACACGCTCGACTTCCGCGCCCTTCCGCATTCACTCTTCGGCCGGTTCGCGCTCGGCCGCGAACTCACCTCCTACGACGCCGTCATTCTCCAGCGCAAGCTCCTCCCGCGATGGGCGACCGCCTTACTCCGCCGGCGCGTGCGCCGACTCGTCTTCGACTTCGACGACGCGGTCTACCTCCGCGACTCGTTCTCCGCCAAGGGGTTCAGCGACCCGAAGCGCGCGGCCCGGTTCCGCGCCACGGTCGAAGCGTGCGACCTCGTCATTGCCGGCAACCCCACGCTCGCGGCGGAAGCGCGGCGGTTCGTGCCCGCGGACCGCGTCGCCGTCATCCCGACGTGCGTAGACGTGGCGAAGTACAGTGTGGTCCGGTCACTCCGTGACCGGATTTCTTCAGAAGCAGAACCCGGTCACGGAGTGACCGGACCACACCCGATCCGCCTCGTGTGGGTCGGTTCGTCCAGCACGCTGCAAGCGCTTGAGCGGTTCGCCCCGACTCTCAGCGCGATCGGCCGCGCGGTGCCCGGCACGCGGCTCAAGATGATCTGCGACCGGTTCGCGGAGTTCCCCGGTCTGCCGGTCGAGCGGTGTTTGTGGCAGGAGGCGACCGAAGCCGCGGAGATCGCGGCGTGCGACATCGGCATCGGCTGGGTGCCAGACGACCCGTGGAGTCGCGGGAAGTGCGCGCTGAAGGTACTTCAGTACCAGGCCGCGGGGTTGCCGGTCGTCGCGAACCCCGTGGGCGTGCAGGCGGACTTCGTGCGCGACGGCGAAACCGGCTTCCGCGCGAACTCCACCGAGGAATGGGTAAACGCCATTCGCGCGCTCGCGACAGACGCCGCGCTGCGTCAGCGAGTGGGCGACACGGCTCGCCACGAGGTGGAAGAGCGCTACAGCGTCGAAGCCGGCGCGCGGATGTGGGTGGAATCCCTGTCGCGGCTCGCGACGGCACGGATGGCGGGTTAAGGGATGCTGATGTTCGGCGACATGCTGCGCAAGTTCGGTTCGCTGGTCGCGCCGGCGACCGGGCCGACGGTGCGCGCCGCCGGCCGCGTGTGGCACCTCTCACCCGAAGGCGAAGCGCTCTTCGGCTGCGCACCGCCGTTCGACGAGTGGCTCGCCGACGGCTCCGCCGAGGTGGTGAAGAGCGGCCCGCACCGGACGGTGTACCGCGTCGCGCTCGCGTCCGGCGCGGTGTACGTGAAGCACTGCCGCATCAACGGCCGGCGGGCGTGGGCGCGCGAGGTGCTTCGCTCGCCGAAAGCGCGGCTAGAGTTCGAGAACGCGGCCCGGCTGCGCGCGCTGGGCATCGGCGCCGCGGTGCCGCTCGCGTGGGGCGCGCCCGACACGCGCTGGCCGGGGCAAAGCTTCCTCGTCACACGCGACCTTTCGCCCGCGATCCCGTTCCCGGACTTCTTACACGCGCACGCGCTGTTGCCGAACTCGCGTCGCGAGTTCGCC
>CANLGS010000656.1 GCA_947490035.1 Gemmataceae bacterium | reverse complement strand
CGGTGCCGGGCCGGGTCGTGGGGCCGGGACCGCCGGGTGGTGGTGCCGATCGCGTGGCACGCCGGCGAGTTGTTCCCGCGGATCGGGTTCGTCGTCACCAACCTGAACGGGCGCTCGCGGCGTGTGGTCCGGTTTTACAACAAGCGCGGCACGGCGGAGCAGTGGATCAAGGAAGGCAAGAACGCGGTGAACTGGACGAAGTTGTCGTGCCGCCGGTTTCGGAACAACGCGGCCCGGTTGCAGTTGTTCGCCTCGGCCTACAACCTGGCCAACGTCGTGCGGCAGTTGGCGCTGCCGAAGCCGATTCGGCACTGGAGCCTGACAACTCTGCGTGAGAAACTCGTCAAGATCGGGGCCAAGGTCGTGTCGCGCTCGAAGTACGTCATCTTCCAGTTGGCGGAAGTGGCGGTGCCGCGGAAACTGTTCGCGGCGATCCTGACCCGCATCGGTCGGTTGCGGCGGGCGTGCGACACGGGGTGAGGTGGTCGCGGCTGCGAAATCGATCGGTCCATCCGGGTCGGCCATCGCCGAAGGGTCGCGGTGCGCCTCGCGGGCCGTTTTCGACGTATCCGGGGCCGGAACATGCAGGGCGCGGTGGTTGGGGGAGCCATTCGACCGTGGTCGAGATCTCATCCGGGCACGAAACGCGTTGCAGGCGACCCGTCGCGGGGGTAATCTGTGACCTCACGGCCGATTCGTGTCCCCAGAGGCATTCATCTGGGAAAGATCGGACAATGGCCGTTTAGCGCACGACCCCGGCGGGGTCGTCGCTAAACAGCAGGGGTCGTTATGATTCGTTCCGTTGTCTGCACCGCCCTTGTCCTTCTCGTTTCGCCTCTCGTCGCCGCGCCGCCCGACTTCGACAAGCAAATCGCGCCGCTGCTCGCGTCGCGGTGCCTCGACTGCCACAGCGGGGCGAAGCCGAAAGGCGAGCTCGATTTATCTCGCAAGGCCGGCGCGTCTGCCGCCGTCGTGGCGGGCAAGCCCAAAAGCAGCGCGCTGTGGGAGCGCGTCGCGTCCGGCGAGATGCCGCCCAAGAAGCCGCTCCCGGAAGCCGAACAGAAGCTTCTCAAAGAGTGGATCGAATCGGGGGCGAAGTGGGGCACCGATCCCATCGACCCGTTCCGCTTCACCACTTCGACGCGCGCCGGCTACGACTGGTGGGCGCTGCAACCGATCGTACGGCCGAAGGTGCCCGAAACACCAAACACTAAACACCAAACGCTTAACACGATCGACAAGTTCATCGTGGCGAAGCTGAGTGACAAGGCGTTGTCACTGGCGCCGGAAGCGGACCCGCGCACGCTGATTCGGCGCGTCTACTTCGATCTCGTCGGGCTCCCGCCCACACCGGCAGAGGTCGATGCGTTCGTGAAGGACCGGGCGCCCGACGCCTATGAAAAAGCGGTGGTGAGGTTACTCGCGTCGCCGCACTACGGGGAGCGCTGGGCGCGCCACTGGCTCGACGTGGTGCGCTACGGCGAAACCGACGGCTTCGAGCGCAACACGCCGCGCCAGAACTCGTGGCGCTACCGCGACTGGGTGATTCGCGCCCTCAACGCCGACATGCCTTACGACGAGTTCGCGAGGCTGCAACTCGCGGGCGACGTGCTGAAGCCGAACGACCCGGACGCGGTGAAAGCGACCGGCTTTTTGGTCGCGGGCGTTCACAACACCGTGCTCGGCAACGACCAGATGCGCGCCGTCGCGCGCCAGGACGAACTCGAAGACATCGTCGGTGGGGTCGGACAGACCTTCCTCGGCCTCACCGCGAACTGCGCGCGCTGTCACGACCACAAGTTCGATCCCATTTCGCAAACGGACTTCTATCGGCTCGCGTCCGCGCTCGGCGGCGTCGGGTTCGGCGAGCGCGCGATTCCCGAAGCGAAAGCGTCTGCCGAGATCGCGCGATTGGTGAAAGACCTGGACACGGTCGCGAAGGAACTCGCCGCGCTTGAGGAGCCTGCACGCAAGGCGGTTCTCGCCGAGAAGGGGACGGGGAAGCTCGCGGCCAACGCGCCTTCACCGGTGGCCGCGTGGGACTTCCGCAAGAGCGGTGACGACCTCGTCGGCAAGTTGCACGCGAAGCCGATCGGCGGCGCGAAATTCACGCCCGACGGTGCGGTCCTCGACGGCAAGACCGCACTGTTGCAGACCCCGCCGCTACCCGTCGATCTGAACACGAAGACGCTCGAAGCCTGGGTGAAACTCGACAACCTCACGCAGCGCGGCGGCGGTGTCATCTCCGTGCAGACGCCCGACGGCACGACGTTCGACGCGATCGTGTTCGGCGAGAACGAACCGGCCCGGTGGATGGCCGGGAGCAACGGCTTCGTGCGGTACAAGTCGTTCGGCGGCACCGAGGAAAAGGACGCGGCGAAGGAACGCGTTCACTTCGCGGTCACGTTCAGCGCCGACGGCACCATCACCGGCTACCGTAATGGCGAGTTGTACGGCAAAGGCTACGCATCGAAGGGCTTGGCGGCGTTCAAGGCGGAGAAAGCGGTGGTCGTGTTCGGGTGCCGTCACGAACCGGTCGGCGGGAACAAAATGCTCGCGGGCACCGTGAGCGTCGCCCGGCTCTACGACAAGGCACTGTCACTCGAAGAGGTGCAAGCGTCATTCAAGTCCGGCGGCGGGTTCGTGAGCGACGCGGAGATTGAGGCAAAGCTCACGCCCGAACAACGCACTTCGCGAGGTACACTCCGCAAGCGGCACGACGCGCTCGCGGGGCAACTCGGCGCGCTGACGCAGCGCGCGACGGGCGGGAAAGCTTACGCGAACGTGCCGCTGCCGCCGGGAATCACGCGGTTCCTCGCGCGCGGCGACCTCGCCACGCCCGGTGCGGTCGTGGCGCCTGCGGGCCTTTCCTCGGTGGACGGCCCGCGCGCGGACTTCGATCTGAAGCCTGACGCGCCCGACGCGGACCGGCGGAAGAAGCTCGCGGAGTGGATCACCGCGCCGAACAACCCGCTGTTTAGCCGCGTCATCGTGAACCGCGTGTGGCACTACCACTTCGGCGTCGGGATCGTCGACACGCCGAACGACCTCGGCTTCAACGGCGGTCGCCCGTCGCACCCGGAACTGCTCGACTGGCTCGCCAGCGAGTTCGCCGAACACAAGTACAGTCTGAAGGCGCTTCACAAGCTCATCGTCACTTCGGCAACGTACCGTCAGGCGTCCGCGCCGCGCAAGGACGCGAGCGCGACCGACGCGGACAACCGGTTGCTGTGGCGGTACAAGCCGCACCGGCTCGAAGGCGAAGCCGTGCGCGACGCGATGCTTGCCACCTCGGGCTTGCTCAACCCGGAGGTTGGCGGGAAGGGGTTCAGCGACTACAAGATTCGCGACTTCAACGGCACCGCGTACTTCGACCCGTTCGACCCCGTCGGGCCGGAGTTCCACCGGCGGAGCGTGTACCGGTTCACGCCGCGCG
>CANLGS010000655.1 GCA_947490035.1 Gemmataceae bacterium | reverse complement strand
GATCTCGATCGCCGCGACCAGTCGCCGGCCGCGCTCGGCGTCGTACACCCGCACCTCGAACTCGTCCTGCTCGGACAGGTCGGTTTCCAGGGTCAGAGTCGGCGCCAGGACCGCCGCGGCGGCGATACCGCCATCGCCCGCAACGGGTGCAGCCCCTAACGGCTCATCGTCCTCGAACGCGGAGACATCGATCTCGAAGTCTTTGCCGAAATGAACGCCCGGTGCGGAGACGTATCCCGCCGGGAGGATGTCGAACAGTTGCCGGACGATGGTGCCCGGCCACATGGCGTGGAGCGCGTCCCAGGTGTGCTTGTCGTTCACGGGCGAGCGGAAGTGGTCGCGTAGTGGCATCGTGAGTCCTCCGCAGCGATTGTACCACGCCGCGCGGCGGATTCAGTAGCGCCTCGCGCGGAGCGGACGTGCGGCCCGGTTTTCGGGGCGGATTCGGCGCGCCGCCGCTGCTACAATATTTCGCATGACACTCATCACCGCGCTGATGTCGCACGTGAACCCGACCATCCGCGACCGCGGGCGGGAATACTACCGGTCCGGGTTCGTGGTCCTCGATACCATCACCGCGACGGACGTGGCGGCCACGGTGCAAGGGTCGGCCGACTACGAGGTCGATCTCGTCCTCCAAGGTCGTGACGTTCACGTGTCCTGCACCTGCCCGTACACTGCCGAACACGGGGGCGTCTGCAAGCACATCTGGGCCACGGTCCTCGCCGCCGAGCCGCGCGGGTTCGCCCGCACCGCCGCCGCCTTCGGCTCGCTCCGCCTCGTCATCGATGACAACGAGGACGAGGACAATGACGGCTTCGGCCGACGCGACTCTCACTACCGGCTGCCGCCCGGGCGCCCGCAACCGCAACCGAAGCGTGAGACCTGGTCGGAGCTGCTCGCCGCCGTCCGCCGCGAAGTGCAGCCCATCGACCCCAACAGCCGACCGCGCGGCCGCTCTGACGACCGGCAACTGGTGTACGTCATCGACGTGCCGGCCAGCGAGCAGGCTCGCAAGTTCGTCCTCGACATCAACGTTTCCGAGCGCAAGATGAACGGCGAGTGGGGCAAGCCGAAGGCGCAGAACCTCTCGGCCGCCCAGCGCGACGCGCTCACCGACCCGGCCGACCGGCAACTCCTCGCGCTGCTCGGCGGGGCCGAACGCAGCGACAACTACAGTTACTCCTACGGGTACGGCTCCAGTTACGGGTACGGCGTCCCGCGCTACCGGATCGCGGGGCCGCTGCTCGCGGCGGTGCTGCCGACGCTCGCCCAGACCGGCCGCGTCCGGCTCCGGCGCGAGCCGAAGGCGCTCCTCGAAGACCTCGTCGCCGACCTCGACCCGCCGTGGCAGCTCGCCGCCGGTGTCGCCGCCGACGGCAAGAACTGGGCGCTCGGCGGGAACCTGCGCCGCGGCGACGAGACGATGCCGCTGTCGAAACCGGCGCTGATCGTCCCCGGCCTCGTGGTGTGGGACGGGCGGTTCGGCCGCTTCGACGACGCCGGCGCGTTCGCCTGGGTGCCGACCCTCCGCCGCGCCGGGGCGATCTCTGTCCCGACCGCGAAGGGCGACGACCTCGTCGCGCAGTTGCTCCTGATGCCCGGTCTGCCGCGACTCGACCTGCCCGACGAACTGCGGTTCACGGAGGAGGCGGTGGCGCCGCGCCCGCGACTCGTCGTCAAGCCCGCGAAGCAGCAGTACGGCCACCAGGCGATGTTGCACGCCGAGCTGTCGTTCGCCTACGCCGGCGTGGTCGCGCCCGCGCGCCCGCCGGCGCGCGGCATCTTTCAGCCCGACGGCCGCAAGTTCCTGCTGCGCGACGCGGGCGCGGAACAGGCCGCCGAACACGAACTCACCCGGCTCGGCGTGCGCCACGGCTGGAGCGGCGGCGCGGAGGTGTTCGAACTCAAACCGGTGCAGTTGCCGAAGCTCGTTCGCGAACTGGTCGCGGCGGGCTGGGCGGTCGAAGCCGAAGGCAACGTGTACCGCAAGGCAAGCGAATTCAAACTGGAGGTGAGCACCAACCGCGACTGGTTCGACCTCAACGGCGCCGCCAGTTTCGACGGCCGCGCAGTGCCGTTCCCGCGCCTGCTCGAAGCGCTCAACAAGGGCCAGACGAGTATCCTGCTCGACGACGGCAGTCTGGGCATGGTGCCCGAAGAGTGGCTCAAGAAGTACGGGTTGCTCGCGCAGATGGGCAAGGTCGAAGGCGATTCGATCCGGTTTACGCGCACGCAGGTCGGCGTACTCGACGCGCTGCTCGCGTCGCGCCCGGAGGTGACGTTCGACAAGCAGTTCGGGAAGGCCCGCGACGAGCTGGGCAAGTTCCACGGCGTCGCGGCGGCCGACCCGCCGAAGACGTTCGTGGGCGAGCTGCGCGAGTACCAGCGCGAGGGGCTGGGGTGGCTCCGCTTCCTGCGCAAGTTCGGCTTCGGCGGCTGTCTCGCCGACGACATGGGTCTCGGCAAAACGGTGCAGGTGCTGGCGCTGCTCGCGGAGAAGCGCACCGGCCCGGCGCTCGTCGTCGTCCCGCGGTCGCTCGTGTTCAACTGGAAGCAGGAGGCTGCGAAGTTCGCCCCGAAGCTGAAGGTGCTCGACCACACCGGCACCGCGCGCGACCGCACCGGCGCGGCCTTCAAGGACTTCGACCTCGTCGTCACCACCTACGGCACGCTCCGCAACGACGCGGCCACGTTCGCCGACGTGCGGTTCGACACCTGCATTCTGGACGAATCGCAAGCGGCCAAGAACGCCGCGACCGAGACCGCGAAGGCGGTGCGCGTGGTGCAGGCCGACCACCGGCTCGCGCTCAGCGGCACGCCGATCGAGAACCACCTCGGCGAACTGTGGACGCTGTTCGACTTCCTCAACCCCGGTATGCTCGGCCGCGCGGTGCTCACCGGCAGCGGCAGCGGTTCCATCCGTAACCCGGACGCCGAGACGCGCGAGTTCCTGGCGAGGGCGTTGCGCCCGTACATCCTCCGGCGCACGAAGGATCAGGTCGCGAAGGACTTGCCGCAGAAGACCGAGCAAACGGTGTACTGCGACCTCGAACCGGCGCAGCGGCAGGTGTACGACGAGCTGCGCGACCACTACCGGCAAGCGCTGCTGGGGCAGGTCGATACGCTCGGGCTGAAGCGGTCGCAGATTCAGGTGCTGGCCGCGCTGCTGCGATTACGGCAGGCCGCGTGTCACCCCGGTCTGATCGACAAGACGCGGACCGCCGAGCCGAGCGCGAAGCTGGACGTGCTGCTGCCGCAGTTACGGGAACTGGCCGAGAGCGGGCAGAAGGCGCTGGTGTTCTCGCAGTTCACGTCGCTGCTGGACATCGTGCGCAAGCGCCTCACCGCCGACGGGATCACGTTCGAGTACCTGGACGGCAAAACCCGCGACCGCGCGGCGCGCGTCGAGCGGTTCCAGACCGACCCGGACTGCAAACTG
>CANLGS010000654.1 GCA_947490035.1 Gemmataceae bacterium | reverse complement strand
GTGAACAAGAAGCGTCGACCCGTCCAAGCGAAAGCAAAACAGTCCGGGGCACACACCTCAGTTCACAAACTCCTCCAACAAGCCAAGCAACAACACAAAGACCACCCTTCAACCCACCAGAGAAAATGAGTCGTGCAAAGCAGTAGCCCACCGTTGCAACTCACGGACCTGCCGCGGTCGCCAGCCCCGATACTTATACCCGCGGAGAACCTGACCCGCGGCGGAACCCAGACGCGGTGCCTGCGGCGGGGAGCGCGCCTGCGCCGGCGGTGGCGACCGGCTGCGCTCCACTCGCTTGAGGAACCGGAGGTCGTCCGGCGGAACGGGGAACTCGACGGGTTCGGACACGGCATCTCCCAACGAAACGGATGGGATAAACGGGAAGCCGCCGTACAAATCCTACCCGCTTGCGGCGCGAACCGCTACGCTCTCTTCAGCACCCCCAAACCTCTCACCCAGGCGCGCGCATGTCGTTCTTCCCCGACGTTCCCAAGATCAAGTACGACGGGCCGGACAGCACCAACCCGCTCGCGTACCGGCACTACAACCCGGACGAGGTGGTCGAAGGCAAGTCCATGCGCGACCACCTGCGGTTCGCCGTGTGCTACTGGCACACGTTCCGCGGGACGGGCAGTGATCCGTTCGGTCCCGGCTGCGCCGTCCGCCCGTGGGAGGACGGCACCGACTCCGAAGCCATGGCGCTCAAGCGCGTCGATGTCGCGTTCGAGTTCATGGCGAAACTCGGCGTGCCCTACTACTGCTTCCACGACCGCGACGTTGCCCCCGAAGGCGCGAATCTCAGTGAGACGAACCGCATCCTCGATAACGTGGTGAAGAAGCTCAAGGAGGCGCAGAGCCGCACCGGGATCAAGCTGCTGTGGGGCACCGCGAACCTGTTCAGCAACCGGCGGTTCGTCCACGGGGCCAGCACCAGTTGCAACGCCGACGTGTTCGCGTACAGCGCGGCGCAGGTGAAGAAGGCGCTCGAAGTGACGAAGGAACTCGGCGGCGAGAACTACGTCTTCTGGGGCGGGCGCGAAGGGTACATGACCCTCTGGAACACCGACCTCAAGCGCGAACTGGCGCACCTCGCCAAGTTCTTCCACATGGCGGTCGAGTACAAGAAGAAGATCGGGTTCACCGGCCCGTTCCTGATCGAACCGAAGCCGCACGAACCCACTTCGCACCAGTACGATTTCGACTGCGCGCACTCGCTCGCGTTCCTGCGCGCCAACGGGTTGGAGAAGGAGTTCAAGTTCAACGTGGAGACGAACCACGCGACGCTCGCGCGCCACACGATGGGTCACGAACTCGAATACGCGAGCATCAACGGGATGCTCGGCAGCATCGACGCCAACCGCGGCGACCTGTTGCTCGGCTGGGACACGGACCAGTTCCCGACCGACCTGTACCTCACGGCGCAGGTGATGCTGATCGTGCTGAACCAGGGCGGCATCGGCAGTGGCGGGATGAACTTCGACGCGAAGGTGCGGCGCGACAGCTTCGAGCCGGTCGATCTGTTCCACGCCCACATCGGCGGCATGGATGCGTTCGCCCACGGGCTGAAGATCGCGGCCGCGATCCGCAAGGACGGCGTGCTGAAGAACATCGTGAAGGAGCGCTACGCGAGTTGGGACGGCGGCATCGGCGCCGACATCGAAAGCGGCAAGATGAAGTTCGAGGAACTGGAAGCCTACATGCTGAAGAAGGGCGACGCGGACAAGAACGTGTCCGGCCGCCAGGAGATGATCGAAAACGTGCTGAACCGCTACTTGAAGTAAGGCGAACCCCGCCCGCAAGGGCGGCGGGTGGCGCGACCGTGAGGGCCACCCGCCGCCCTTGCGGGCGGGGTTCGCCGGGCCTTCCACCAGGAGTTCAGCCCATGGCGATCACCATCAAGTGCCCGGACTGCGGGCACACCAAGCAGTCCGACGACGGCGACGAGGAGACGTGCCCCGAGTGCGAGGGCACTATGGCTCCGCCGCCCAAGAAGAAGTACCAGGCGAAGACCGAGTCCCTCGAAGAAGAGTCGCGCGGCAAGAAGAAGTCGAAGCCGCGCGACGAGGACGACGACGAGGAAAAGGGCGATGGGTCCACGCGCGACGGCAAGGCCGCCGCGTCGCTCGAACTCGACCCCGGCTTCAAGAACCGCGAGCTGATGAAGCAAGTGGAGGGCGAACTGTCGCGCGGCGAGGTGCTGCACTTCGCCTGCCGGCCGTGCCCGAAGATCGCCAGGATGCAGGGCGTCGTCGCCGCCTGCGGCGACGGGCTGTTCGTCGTGATCGGGATCGTCGTCGCCACCGTCATGCTCATCGCGGGCAGCGCCAAGGTGCCTATCTTCGTACTCATCGTCCCCTGCGGGTTCGTGCTGATCGGGGGTCTGATCGCCGTCCTCGGCCCGATCATGAAGGCGCGGCAGGCGCGGCTCGGCTGGTACGCGGTCACCGACCGGCGCGCCCTCGTGTTCAGCGTCGCGCTGTGGGGCAAGTCCGGGCAAGTCGAGATCTACCAGCCGGCCGAACTGCGGAAGATGTGGGTCAAGAAGTCGTTCTGGGTGAAGGGGGCCGGCGACCTGGTCTTCAAGACCACCGTCACCCAGCGCACCGAGCGGGTGCGCGACGCCAGCGGCCGCACGCGCACCTCGACCAGTACCAGCACGCAGCGTTTCGGCTTCCTCGGCATCGAGGACGTGAAGGACGTGGAGGCGCTCGTCCACGAAGTGTTGCTCACCGTCCGCGACGACGATGATGACGACGATTGACCCGCTCGCGGCGGTGCGCACGAAATCCGAAACTCGAAGTCCGGAACGAGAAAGAAGCCGAGCCGAGCGAAACCGAAACGGGCTGTCTCCTTTCGGATTTCGTGCTTCCCCAACGAAGGAGGGCGAGAATGACCAAGCAACACGCGCCGGGGTTCCTGAAGATCGTCACCGACGCGAAGGCGCGCGTCACCGAATGCACGCTCGATGACGTGCGTGCCCGCCAAGCGTCCGGCGAGACGTTTGTCCTCGTGGACGTGCGCGAGGAGAGCGAGTTCGCGAACGGCCACATCCCTGGTGCTCTTCACCTGGGTAAGGGCGTCATCGAGCGCGATGTCGAGGCGAAGATTCCGGACCCCGCGACGCCGCTGGTGCTGTATTGTGGGGGCGGGTTCCGCTCCGCGCTCGCGGCCGACGCGCTCCAGAAGATGGGCTACACGAACGTAATCAGCATGGACGGCGGCTGGCGGGCGTGGACCGAGAAGAGGCTACCCGTGGAGAAGTGACCATGACGGGGCGCGTGTCGCTGGCAATCCTGTGCGCGCTGGGCGGGTTCGTCCTGGGGGCGCCCGCGGCGCGACCCCCATAAGCATCAAGTTAAGCCGAAGTCCAAGCGGGATACGTCGTTAAGCAATTCGACTGTTCCTGGCTTCGCGCGTTTGTTCCGCCGGCATGTTTTCTCGACG
>CANLGS010000653.1 GCA_947490035.1 Gemmataceae bacterium | reverse complement strand
TCGCGCACAGCACCGCAACGGGTGGCGGGCGCGTCTGGTCCGCGCCGAAGACTGACGAGGGCAAACCCGACCCGGTCAGCGCGGTCGCGGTCTCCCCGGACGGGAAGACCGTTTACTCCGCACACGACATGAAGGGCATCTTCGTCTGGAAGGCGGACCAGGAGCAACCCGCGACCACACTGCCCGTCAGCAGCCGGCCGGCCCGTCTGGTCGTCTCTCCGGACGGCCGCTGGCTCGTCGCGGTCGGGTGCGCGGTCACCGTTTGGGATCTGAGCGTAGACCTGCCAACCGGGTACGAACTGGCCGGGCAGTCGGCCGGCGATCTACTAGTCCTGAATCAAGCGTGATCTCAGCCTGATCTGTTTCAGCGATTCCAAAAAAGCTCGAAATCCTCGGCGGTTTCCGGGATGTGTGGATGTAGACGCATCCCACTCGCCCGGACCCGACCAAGGATTTCGAGTGAAGACCATCTTCCGCTCCTGGTTCCGCTCACGCCAGTCCCGAATCCGACGCCGGCTCGACAAGACCCACGACACCGCTACCGGCCGGCCGGTCTTCTCCGACCACACCATCGACTACGACGTTGCTCACCGACACCGGGCCATCGCACACGGCGGCATCGGGGCCATTCACACGCTCGCCCACCGCCTCGGCCTGCCCCAGGCCATTGACCAACGTCTGCACCTGCTCAAGGTTCATCTCCCGTATCACGAGTCCGACCACGTCCTCAACATCGCTTACAACCCGCTGTGCCACGGCACGTGCCTCCAGGACATCGAACTGCGCCGCAACGACGAAGGCTTCCTCGATGCCTTGGGAACTCGCCGCATCCCCGCACCCACCACTGCCGGCGACTTCTGCCGACGCTTCACACCATCCCACATCGACACGCTCCAGAACGCCATCGACGTGGCACGACGCAACGTCTGGGCCCAGCAACCCCGAGCGTTCTTCGATCGGGCCACCATCGACATGGACGGCACGCTGGTCGCGACCACGGGTTCCTGCAAGGCGGGCATGGACATCGCTTACGACGGCACCTGGGGATATCACCCGTTGGTGCTCAGTCTGGCCGAGACCGGCGAAGTGTTGCGGCTGTTGAACCGCTCGGGCAATCGCCCCTCACACGAGGGCGCGGCCGCTCAGGTGGATCAGGCGATCTGGCTGTGCATGCAGGCCGGGTTCCGTCGCACGGTGTTGCGGGGCGACACCGACTTCTCACAGACCGAACATCTCGATCGCTGGCACGCCTTGCCGGGCGTGTATTTCGTCTTCGGTTACGACGCCATGCCGAACCTCAAGAAACGCGCGGAAGGCTTGCCGGCTATGGCCTGGAGGCCGCTGGAACGTCCCGCCCCGCCCGACGTGCCGACACAACCTCGGCAGCGGCCGGACCAAGTGAAGGACCGGATCGTCCGCGAGCGCGGCTTTGAGGTCTTGCGACTGAAGTCGGAGGAGGTGGCCGAGTTCGATTACCAGCCGACGGCGTGTGCGAACACGTACCGCATGGTTGTGATTCGCAAGCACATCTCGAAGGAGAAGGGCGATCAGGCGCTCGCGTCGGAGACGCGGCACTTCTTTTACATCACCAACGATCGGAACGCGACGGCACCCGAAATCGTGTTTGAGGCCAATGACCGTTGTAACCAGGAGAACGTGTTGGCTCAGTTGCATGGTGGTGTCGGAGCACTCTCGGCTCCGGTGAACACATTGGAGAGCAACGGTGCGTGGATGGTGATGACGGCGCTGGCATGGACCCTGAAGGCGTGGTGGGCGCTGATGCTCCCGGAGTCGCCGGGCCGCTGGCAGGCGCGACACCGGGAGGAGAAGCACCGGGTGCTGCGACAGGAGTTCAAGGCGTTCGTGAACACGTTCGTGACGATCCCGTGTCAGGTGCTTCGGACCGGCGGGCGATTGGTGTTGCGTGTGCTGGGGTGGAACCCGTACCTGATGACGTTCTTTCGACTGGTGTCGCGGTTGCGTCAGTGAGGGTCACGCAACCGAAGTCGGGATCCGGATGTCCCGATCCGTGAAGGCACCACGAGCGACGACGCAGGAAGGAGGAGCAGGTCGGAAATGCGATCCACGAAGACGCCAGGCGGACCAAAGACGGCACCGTCGGGAGATCGCGTTGACTCCGTTTCGAGCAGGAAAACCCAAGAGTTACGCGTTGGGAGTCGCTTGTTTAAGGACTAGTGGCCGCGTTCAGCACCGATGGCAAGCACTTGGTCGTGGGCGGCGAGGGCGGCGTGTGGCTCTGGGAACTGAAGTAGCGGTCGCGGTACAATGGGCCTGATGCCGCCGTCTCGATCACCGGCTCGGCAGTCCCAACTACCGCGCCCGGAGGAGGCCGAATGACTGAGGTTCACGCAACTCTCCTGGGCGGGGTGATCGTGCCCGACACCCCGCTACCGCTGCCCGACGGGACGCGGCTTCGCATCACCACGGCCCAAGCCGAACCTCTCCAGATGATGACCGAGGACGAGCAGGGCGACGACCCCGAATCGATCGAAAGCTGGTGTGCGTGGGTCGATTCGCTCGAACCGCTCATCCTCACCGCGGAGGACGAAGAGCGAATCCGGCAGGCGCGGGCGGATCAGAAGGCGTGGGAAATCGCGCACTGGGAGGAACACAGTCGGAAGCTGGAGAAGCTTTTCGAATGAGGCGCTACATTCTCGACACCAACGCGGTAAACGCGCTCATCAACCACCTTCACGGGGTTGATCTTCGCGCCCAGCGCGCTCGGCGGAGCGGGGCGAAAGTCGGGACGTGCGGCCCAGTGGTCGGCGAGTTTTTCTACGGCTTGGAACTCAGCAGCAGCCGCGACGACAATATGAAGCGCGCGACGGTCGGCGTGCGGAAACTGACGCTCTGGCCGTTCGATCTGGCCGCCGGGGTGGAGTTCGGCCGCCTCCGCGCCGAACTCCGCCGGATCGGGCGCGCGATGCAAATCGTGGACATGCAACTCGCTGCGACCGCACTGACGATGGGCAACTGCACCGTCATCACCACCGATACCGACCTCTCCGCAGTACCCGGTTTGTGCGTCGAGAACTGGGTCACGCCCGCGCCGTGAGCAACTCCCAAGCTTGCTACCGCACGCGTTTCACGGCACAATCCCGCTGTTGACTCGCACCCCAACCCCGACCGAGGTTCCGCCCGTGGCTAAATCTGCCGCCGCGCCCGCCGCTTCCGCTTCGCCCGCCGACCGCGCAGCCGAACTCCGCAAACAGCTCGACCACCACAACCACCTCTACTACGTCGAAGCCCGCACGGAGATTTCCGACCGCGACTTCGACAAGTTGCTCCAAGAACTCGCGGGCATCGAGGCGAAGCACCCGGAACTGGTCACGCCCGACAGCCCGACGCAGCGCGTCGGCGGCGCGCCCATTCCGGGTTTCCCGAAGGTCGCGCACAAGGTGCCGATGCTGTCCATCGAGAACAGCTACGACGAAGCCGACATGCGGAAGTTC
>CANLGS010000652.1 GCA_947490035.1 Gemmataceae bacterium | reverse complement strand
CACCAGGCGGATGATCCCGAGTAGCGCCTCGACCGTAGGCGTTCGATCTTCGGGGTTGATGTCAGGAAGTTCCACCTTCATGGCAATGAAGGTAGGGAAATGACCCCCGATGAGCTGCGCCAAGATCTCGGATTATTGAGAAGTTACCGGCGGGTTTACTCTTCAGCCCGCTGACCGCGTCCGCGCAGTACGGGTACGGGACGCCCTCGCGCGGGTACGGCTTCAACTACGGCCCCGGCCTCAACTACGGCTACGGTTACAACTACAACGGCCCGTCCATCCTTCCGCCGCTGAATTCGCTGCCCCAGTTGCCGCCGCTGAACCTACTCCCGACGCTGCCGTCGCTGAACCCTTACGCCCAGCCGCCGCGATACAACCTCCAGTACACGACCAACGTCACGAATCCCTACACCGGGGCGACGTTCGCCAGCCGGTCGTACTACACGGGCATCACCCCGCCGGCGTGGTCGTACCCGACCTATTACCCCCAGTCCGGGGCGTACATGAGCGGGCAGACCAGCGGTCAGTCCAACCTCGCGTACCAGATGCAGCAAGACCTCTCACGCGCGCAGCGGGCGGTGGCGTCCGCGGGCGGGTCCGGCGCGGTGGGCGAAAAGCCGGTTGTCGCCGGCGTGATCGAACCGGTCGGGGCGCCGGGCGTGGGGGGGAAGGTGCTCGCACCGGCCGACCGTGCGAAGGTGCTGTCCGGCGAGGCGCTCAACGACCTGCTCCGCGAGATCGCGAAGGCCGAAACGAAGGTCGGCGCGCGGGCGTCGGCCTACCTCCCGGTCTCGCTGCTCGACGAGGTCCGCTTCGGCGGTCCGGACGCGGCCGACGCGGTGAACCTGGCGCGCCGGGCCGGCAGCCTGAACTTCCCGGTCGCGTTCAATGACCCCGCGCTCAAAGACCTCCGCGCCGCGCTCGACCGCGATTTCACCGCGGTCGCCGTTGCCCTTCAAGCCGGCAAGGTGCCCGAAGCCGCGAAGCGAACGCAGTTCGAGGCGACGTTGAAGAAGGTGGAAACCGCGCTCGTGCCGGTCGTGAAGGCGCTGCCGCGCGACGACGCGGACGCGGCCCGCCGGTTCATGACCCAACTGTCGAACGCCATGAAGGCGCTAAAGGCCGGGGCCGGGAACGGGTTGATCGACCCCAAGTGGTCCTCGGAGGGCACCGCCGTTGCGGATCTCGTCAAGCACATGACGCGGCACAAGTTGTTGTTCGCCGCCGCACCCGAAGGCAACGAGGAGACGTACACGACGCTCCACCGCAATCTCGGCATATACTTGTTCCTGCTCACGCAGCCGAAGAAGTAAGATTTTTTGGAGGAAAGCCGCCAGCGGCTTTTCGCATCGAGTCCCACTTGTGCGACCCCGCCGGGCCGCTATACAACAAACCGGCGCCCCCGCACACGCTCGCCGGAGCGCGGACCGCGGGGATTCCATCCGTGTACAAGGCGGGACGCATGAAGCGCGCACTCATCACCGGGATCACCGGTCAGGACGGCAGTTACCTCGCGGAGTTGTTGCTCGAAAAGGGCTACGAGGTCCACGGCATCGTTCGCCGGGCCAGCACCGAGTCGTTCGAGCGCATCGAACACCTCGCCGGCAAGATCCACCTGCACCAGGCGGACCTGCTCGATCAACTCTCCATCATCGACGTCATCAAGGTGTCGAACCCCGCGGAGGTGTACAACCTCGCGGCCCAAAGCTTCGTGCCGACGAGCTGGAAGCAGCCGATGCTGACGGGCCAGTTCACCGCGCTGGGCGTGACGCAGGTGCTGGAGGCGGTCAAACTCATCGGCCGCGACACGATCAAGTTCTATCAGGCGTCGTCGAGCGAGATGTTCGGCAAGGTGCAGGCGGTGCCGCAGATCGAGACGACGCCGTTCTACCCGCGCTCGCCCTACGGCGTGGCGAAGGTGTACGGCCACTGGATCACGGTGAACTACCGCGAGTCGTACGACATGTTCTGCTGCAGCGGCATCCTGTTCAACCACGAGAGCGAGCGCCGCGGCAAGGAGTTCGTCACGCGGAAGGTGACCGACGGCGTCGCCCGCATCAAGCTCGGGCTGGCGACCGAGCTGAAGCTCGGCAACCTCGACTCGAAGCGCGACTGGGGTTTCGCCGGCGACTACGTGCGGGCGATGTGGCTGATGCTCCAGCAGGACAAGCCGGACGACTTCGTGGTGGCGACGAACAAGACGCACACCGTCGAGCGGCTCGTCGAGGTGGCGTTCGCCGCGGCGGGCTTGGATTGGCGGAAGCACGTGAAGCTCGACCCGTCGTTCGTCCGCCCGGCGGAAGTGGATCTCCTGATCGGCGACCCGGCCAAGGCGAAGAAGCACCTCGGCTGGGAGCCGGAGATGACCTTCGAGCAGTTGATCGAGCGGATGGTGAAGGCCGACCTCGCCCGGCTCCAGGGACAGCCGGTCCCAGACTTCAAGGCCCGCGGCATCTGAGAAACGCGGAACGCGGAGTGCGGAACGCGGAGTTCAGACGAAGACACGAGATGCTGCCCATGCCCTTGTTCTTGGGTTTTAACTCCGCGTTCCGCACTCCGCGATCCGCGCTCGCGACATGAGAATCCTCATCACCGGCATCACCGGGTTCGTCGGCGGGCACCTGGTGGAACACCTGGTGTCCGCGGGCGGGCACGCGCTGTTCGGGGTGAGCCGCGGTGGGGGGTGGCCGGCCGCGCTCGCACACCTCGCGCCGCGCGCGCGTGTGACCGCGTGCGACCTGTGCGACCAGCCCGCGACGGAAGCGATGCTGCGCGACGTGCGGCCGGACTGGATCGTCCACCTCGCGGGGTACGCGAATACCGGCGGGTCGTTCGGCGAGCCGGAGCGAGCGTGGCGCGAAAACCTCGGCGCGACCCGCGGGCTGTACGACGCGCTCGCCGCGACCGACCTGCGGCCGCGCGTGCTGTTCGTTTCCACCGGCCTTGTGTACGGCGAACCGGACCGGCCGGGCGGCGCGTGCGACGAATCCACGACACTCAAGCCGGCCAGCCCCTACGCCGCGAGCAAGGCCGCCGCGGACCTGGTCAGCTACCAGTACGCGCGCAGCCCCGGCCTCGACATCATCCGCGTGCGACTGTTTAACCAGATCGGCCCGCGGCAGAGTGCCAACTTCGCGGTGCCCAACTTCGCGCGCCAGATCGCCGCCGCCGAAGTCGGGAAGCAGGCGCCGGAGGTTCACACCGGCGACCTGTCGGCGCGGCGCGATACCACCGACGTGCGAGACATCGTGGCCGCGTTCCCGCTGCTGCTGGTGCGCGGCGTCACCGGCGAGGCGTACAACGCGGCCCACGGCGACACGTACCTGATTCAAGACCTGCTCGACCGGCTCGTTTCGATGTCGCGCGTGCCGATCCGGGTGATACAGGAGTTGGTGCCGGGGCGCAAGGCCGACACCGCCATCACCCGCGCCGACGTGCGCAAGCTCCGCGCCGCGACCGGCTGGGAGCCCCGCCT
>CANLGS010000651.1 GCA_947490035.1 Gemmataceae bacterium | reverse complement strand
CACCCCTTCGGGGTGAAAACACCTTGAGGAACTTCATGCTCGCGCGATTCGTATTCATCGGCTTCGCTGTCGTCCTCAACACTCGCGCGGACGTGGCCGACGAGAAAAAGGCCGACGGCGCGAAGGTCACGTTCGACGGCAACGTGAAGCCGATCTTCGCGAAGCGGTGCGCGAAGTGCCACAACGCGGAGCGGCCGCGCGGCGAACTCGATCTGTCGAGCTACGGGGCCGTCATGCTGGGCGGCGTGTCCGGCAAAGCGGTCGTCGCGGGCAAGGCCGACGCCAGCATTCTGTACACGCAGACGGCGCACCTCGAAGACCCGAAGATGCCGCCGAACAGCCCCAAGATTCCGCAGACCGAACTCGACACTATCCGCAAGTGGATCGACGGCGGACTAATCGAGAAACCCGGCGGTGCCGCTTCAACGACGGTCACGCCAACGCAGGCACCCAAGAATGTGGACGGCCTCGGAACCGCAGCGGTGCTGTCGCGGCTCACGCCGGTTACCGCGCTCGCGGTCAGCCCGACAGCGCCGCTCGTTGCGGTGCCGGGGAAGAAGCAAGTACTACTTTACGAACTCCCGACCGGCAAACTGACCGGGGCACTGGCGTTCCCCGAAGGCGAAGTCCACGCGCTCCGCTTCTCGCGCGACGGCAAGTTGCTGCTCGTCGCGGGCGGCGTCGGCGGGCAGTCCGGTGCCGTCGTCGGGTACGAAGTCGGCACCTGGAAGCGACAGTTCACCATCACCGACGAGAACGAAGCGGTCCTCGCGGCCGACATCTCGACCGACAAGACACGGGTCGTCTTCGGCGGGCCGGGGCGCGTCGTGAAGGTCGCGTCCGTTCCGGACGGGAAGGTCGTCCACACCCTCCGCAAGCCGACCGATTGGGTCTTGTCCGTCGGCTTCAGCCCGGAGGGGTTGCTCGTCGCGGCCGGCGACCGGTTCGGCGGGTTGTACGTGTGGGAAACGAAATCCGGCAAGGAGTTCCACACGCTTCGCGGGCACACGAAGGGCGTCACCGGGATCGCGTGGCGCGCGGACTCGGACGCGCTCGCCACGTGCAGCGACGACCACACCGTCCGCGTCTGGGACATGCACACAGGCACCGAAGTGACGAAGTGGGACGCGCACGACGAAGGCGCGACGGACATCGCGTTCCACGCTTCCGGTGCGCTGGCGACCGCCGGGCGCGACGGCCGTGTGAAGGTGTGGGACGCAAAGGGGCAACTTACCGTCGAACTGGGTAAGGCCGACGACGCGGTGCTGAAGGTCGCGTTCACCGCGGACGCGAAGACGGTCGTTTCCGGTGACTGGTCTGGAATGGTTCGCACGTGGCCGGTCGCGGGCGGAACCGGCACAAAGTTCGCGCTGCCACTGGATACGAAGCCCGTCGCGCTCGCGGTGGTTCCCGTGCCGACGCCGAGTTTGCCCATCGCGGCGGTTCGTCCCGCGCCGCGCGTCGCGATTCCCACAGCGCTCGCGGCGCTTCATGCGGAACTCACCCGCAAGCGCATCGCGCTGAAGTCCGTGGAAGACGCAGTGGAGAAACTCAAGGAAGAAGCCGCCCGCAACCCAAAGAACTCGGCGCTCGCGAAAGCCTACCTGCAACTCTGCGAGGCCGCGCTCGCGATGAAGGTTGAAGTGCTCGAAGCCGAAGCCGCAGTCGCGAAGTCCGAGGAGAAGAAGTGATGCCGATCCATGGGGCCAAAGTTACGCGGTTGTTGTTCCGCGTCGGGCGCACAGGGCTTCCGCCCTGTGCTACGCCCGCCGGCCGCTCCGCGGCGGAAGGCAAAGATCTTCTCTTCGCCCCGGAGGGGCCGGCTGACGTAGCACAGGGTGGAAGCCCTGTGCGCCCAATCGCGGATCGCGTGATTTTGATCGGCGTGGTAGCAGTTCTGCTCGCATTCGCGCCCGCACTCCGCGCCGCGGACTGGCCCGTGTGGCGTGGGCCGAAAGGCGATGGCGTCGTCACCGACGCGGCCGTGCCCACCAAGTGGAGCGCGACCAAGAACGTGGTGTGGAAGGTCGAAGTGCCCGGCACCGGACACTCGTCGCCGGTCGTCTCCAACGGCCGCGTGTTCCTCACGAGTTTCGATTCGTCCACGAACGATCGCGTGCTGCTCTGCTTCGACCGCACCGACGGCAAACTGCTCTGGAAGAAATCTGTGTTGAGCGCCGCGGCCGGGAAGATGCACAAGAACAACACGCCGGCCAGTTCCACGCCCGCGAGCGACGGCACGCACGTGTGGGTCACGTTCCTCGACGGCGCGAAGATCGCGGTCGCGTGCTACGACTTCGCCGGCAAACAGACCTGGCTCAAGACGTTCGACGGGTTCGACTCGCGCCACGGGTTCTGCGGCACGCCGGTGCTGTTCGGCGACCTGCTCGTCGTCAACGGCGACTCCGACGGCGACGCGTTCCTCGCGGCGCTGGACAAGAAGACCGGCGAGACGAAGTGGAAGACCGAACGCCCCAACCGCGTGCGGTCGTTCAGCGTGCCGCTATTCGTCGAAGTGAAGGGCAAGCCGCAGATGGTGCTCGCGGGGAGCAAGTCGGTCGCCGCGTTCGAGCCGACCACGGGCAAACAGCTCTGGGTCGCGGACAGCACGACGGACAAGTTCGTCGCGACGGTCGCGTTCACCGAAGGGCTGATCTTCGCGACCGGCACCAGCCCGAACAGCACGCTGGTCGCCATCGACCCGACCGGCACCGGGAACGTCACCAAGTCGCACACGAAGTGGTCCGACACGAAGACCGCGGCCTACGTGCCGTCGCCGCTCGCGTTCGGCAAGCACCTGTTCGTGATGTCGGACTCCGGTGTCGCGACGCTACTCGAAGCGAAGTCCGGCAAGAAGCTCTGGTCCGAGCGACTCGGTTCGCGGTTGCACCACGCGTCGCCGCTGCTCATCAACGGCCTGATCTACTGCATCGCGGACGACGGCTCCACTTTCGTCGTGAAGCCCGGCGACGAGTACGAACTGGTGGCGAAGAACGCGCTGGGTGTGGAGTGCCACGCGACCCCGGCCGTGTCCGACGGGCAGTTGTTCGTGCGCTCCGCGGCACACCTGTGGTGCCTCGGCGCGAAGCGCCCGTAGCTCCCTCACGAGAGCTTCTAATGAGTGACCGGGGTTCTTCTCATCATCGACATTCGGCCTTCACGCATCGCGAGTACCGTATCCACGACCAGTTGTTCCCGCTGTCTGGTCGTCATTCCTCGCTCGGAGTCTCGTTCATGAACCGACCGATCCTTTCTCCTCATGCCGCCCGCGCCGCGCGAATTGTGCGGACCCACAATTCGCTGCGCGAGCGGGGTGCCTTCACGCTGATCGAGTTGCTGGTGGTGATCGCGATCATCGCGATCCTCATCGGTCTCTTGCTCCCGGCCGTGCAGAAGGTGCGCGAGGCCGCCGCACGCATGAAGTGCCAGAACAACCTCAAGCAACTGGGCCTCGCGGCCCACAACCTGGAAAGCT
>CANLGS010000650.1 GCA_947490035.1 Gemmataceae bacterium | reverse complement strand
GAGACGCTCGACAAGAAGGGCACAACGGCACACACGGCCGCGACACCGGACCCGGACGCGGAACTGCGGAAGGACACCGCGGAGCGGCTTCAAACCGAAGTTGCCGCGATGAACCTCGACAACTTCGTGGTGCGCCCGAAGCGGCGCTTCGTCGAGATGTACGCTGCGCCAGCCGCGTGGGTAACGCTTACCGATGAGGCCCGCCACGAACTGGCGACCGAGGTGGCCGGCTTACCGACAGAACTGGCGTCTGAACCAGAAGAAGCAAAGCGGTTCGACCTGCTCATGCTCCGGCTACAACTCGCGGTGCTGAACGTGGAGCCTGCCTTCGAGCGATTGCGCGACCAAGTGAAGGACATCGCGGGGGCGCTCGAAGAGAAGGCAAGCATCCCGATGGTGAACAAGGAACTGGCGCTGATCCACGACCTTCAATCGGACGAGTGGTGGCAGGACGTGACCGCGCCGATGCTGGAGCCGGTGCGGAAGAAGTTGCGGCTGCTCGTGCAGTTCATCGAGAAGACGCGCCGGGCGCTGGTGTGCACCGACTTCGCGGACGAACTGGGGCAAGAAGAGTACGTCGAGTTGCCCGGCTTCGTAGGCGCCGGCGAGTTCGAGCGGTTCCGGGAGAAGGCCCGCGCGTTTCTGCGTCAGCACCAGAACCACGCCACGATCGTGAAGCTCCGGACCAACGCGAAGCTCACCGCGAGCGACCTTGCGGAACTCGAAACGTTGCTCGCGAACAGTGGCGTGGGGTCCAGCGAAGACCTTGAGAAGGCTAAGTCAGAGTCGAACGGCCTGGGGCTATTCGTGCGCTCGTTGATCGGCCTCGACCGCGAAGCCGCGAAGAACGCGCTGGCCGGGTTCCTCGCGGGCAAGACGCTGAGCGCGAACCAGATCGAGTTCGTCAACCTGATCGTCGAGCACCTCACCGCGCGAGGGGTTCTGGACGCGGCGGTGCTGTACGAGTCGCCGTTCACCGACCTCGCCCCGCAAGGCCCAGACGGGCTGTTCACGCCCGCGCAGGTGAACACGATGGTCACCATTCTGAGCGAGGTCCGGGCAACGGCGAGTATCTGAATCCCGGCGAAGGATGTCGGCCGGGAAGCGCCGTGTCTTTTGGTCCCTGCCCTTGCCGGGCGGCCCGACCCCGTTGATACCGTCGCCACCGTCGGCACTCAAAACACTGCCGAGGTTGTGGAAGGAAGTCGGCGCCTCCGTCGATAACGCTGCAACCGTTGAAACCTCGGGCCGGTCGCAACGCCCTGCCCGACCGGTATCGACGCTGGCGACGTTATCAACGCCCTCACCGCATTCGCCACGCAGACCAACTCGAATTCCGCCCGAAGGTGCCCAATGCAACAGCACCGCAGGCGACCGTGTCCTTCTACGTGCGGGGCGGGCCGCTGTTCTGGGAGATCTACCCGCGCAAGGGTGAGCGAGACGCCAAGTTCAGTTGCCTCTCCTCACTTGACCGGAGCGTTCCGACATCGCTCAAGGAGGAACTGGTGCGCCGATTCGCCGTGCTGTCGGCATCCGGCCAACCGGACTCGGCAAAAGCGCCTAACCTGTCTTTCAATGACCTCCTTACTGAAGACGCCCGCGGACGCTTGAAGCGGCTCCTTGAGGATGCGCTCGCGAGGGTCGGTGCCTGAGCTGTTGGGAGTTCGGGCGTGCCCTTGACCTGAAACGGATGAGTCACGAGAATACACCCAACTCGGTCGCGCAAGTTGCGTGCCAACGGGTGACGGGAGTAGTTTCCGGGGAGCGTGTTGCGGAACCTTGGCGGAACTTATGCGCGCCCTCCGGAACCTAAACCCGGCTAAGCCGGCCTAACGCTGCCTAATCGAGGTGACACGGAAGTCGATAAACCACAGCGAATTGCGACGAATGCCTGAATTATTACCCGGTAGTGTAACGGTAGCACAAGAGATTTTGGCTCTCTTCGTCAAGGTTCGAATCCTTGCCGGGTAACTTGATGCCGATTGATGCGGGCCGGTGCTGAGAAGCGCCGCCCCCTGTCATTTCCAGGGGTTGCGTCGAAAGCTCCGACGTTCCGCCGACAATGCCGAAAGTGTACATCGGTGCCGTTCGATGCGGCCCGATGCCCCCCGTCACTGCATCCGGCACTGCACCCGGCACTACACTTTTCGCTGCACTCGCTCCCTCGGTGCCAGTCATGCGAAGGGGGATTTCCCCGTCGTTCCGGTCGGTGGTCGGCACGAGGTTCGGCAACTTCTCCACGGCCGCCGTGAGGTCGTACAGCCGACGGTGCGAGTAGCGGGCGGTCAGAAGCGGCGTCGAATGCCCGGCGAGTTCCTGAGCGGTTCGCAGATCGACACCGTTCCGCCCCAACATGGTCAGATAGGTGTGTCGCAAGGCGTGAAAGTCGGCGTACTCGGGTCCGTCCGGGCCTTCCACGGCGTAGGCGATGCCGACGGCTTCGAGGTCGCGGCGGAGCATTTCCGCCCCCATGCAACCACTCGCCCACGTCCCGCCCCAGACGGGAGCGTTCGCAGGCTTCCCGGTGAGGTAATCGCGGAGGGCGGTGGCCACGTCTGCGGGAAGCGGTTGCACCTTTAACTTGCGCGACTTGTTGAAGCGGGCGGCGAGCGTCACGGTTCCCGCGTCCAGGTCGAAGTCGGTCGGCGTGAGGTTCGCCAGGGCATTCGACCGGAATCCAGTTCCGGCGGCGGTCAGGTACAGCATGAACCGATCCGCGCCCGCAAGCCCCCGGTAGGTGCGAGCGCTCGCCCTCGTGCCAGTGAGTAGCGCCCGGAGTTCGTCGGCGGTGAGTTCTCGCCGGGCGTGCCGCACGTCCACGGCCGCGTTCACAAGAGAGAGGGATTCGAGCGGGTCCGAACCGATCCGTTTCAGCCGCACGAGCCAGCGTGTGAACCCGCGAATGGCCCTGACGTAGTGGTTCGCCGTCGTCGGGCCGGCTCCCTTCGTCGTTCGTTCGGCGAGAGCCTGAACGGTCGCACGCGGTAACCGGCGAGCCGGACCGTTGCCCACGGTCGGCAATCGGTGCCGGGCCACGAGCCGACGAATGGCGTCTACGGTCACGCCGAACAACTCCGCCACGGCCGACGACGCGAACGCATCACCCTGCGGAATCCCAACGAGGTGTCCGGGCCGGCGCAGATCGGCGAGCCAGCCGGACACCTTGCCCGCGTCGAGGTCCGGCGGGTACACGAACCCGCACCCGGAGAGAATCGCGGACACTTTCGCGGCCGTTGCCCGGTTGTGTTCCTCGCAGTTGCCCTTCGCTTCGAGGTGCGCGGCATAGTCCGTCAGGTGGGCGGCAAGCGGCCGGCGGGCGTGTTCTTCAGCCTGGTCGGTGAACCCGCTTCGCACCCGCGACGCTTTGCGCTCCATCTCAGCGGCGAGTTGTTCCGTCGCCTTCAGGTCGGCGAACCCCTTCGTGCGGCGGACGGTGCCGGAATCGTCGCGGAGGTCGAAGTACCAGCGCTTCGAGGGG
>CANLGS010000649.1 GCA_947490035.1 Gemmataceae bacterium | reverse complement strand
GCGGCCGACGTGGGCGCGCGCGCGACCGACGAGATGCCCGACATCCGCCGCGCGGCCGCGCGCGTCCTCGCGCGACTGGGCGCCCGCGCCGCGCCCGCGGCCGACGCACTCGGCAAGGCGCTCGCCGCCGAGAAGGAACCCGACATCCGCGACGAGTTCGCGGAGGCGCTGCTCGCGATGGGCGCGGGCGCGAAGCCGGCGCTACCGGCGCTGCTCCCGCTGGTCGCGGAGAAGGGGCTGCCCGCGCCGCTTCGTGTCAAGGCAATCGCGGCCGTGGTTGTGGTTGATCCCGGTTCAGCCGAAGTCGCCGCCGCGCTGCTCAAGGCGGCCGCGGACAGCGAGCCGCCGGTGCGCGCCGCTGCCGCCCGCGCGCTGGGCCGACTCGACCCGCTCCCCAAAGAGGCGCTCGACGCGCTGGTGAAGATGGCGAAGGAGGATTCCCAGAACGGGCCGCGGGTCGGGGCGCACGTGGCGCTGACGACGGCCGGACCGCGCGCGAAGCCGGCGCGGGCGGAAGTCGAGGCGCTGACCACCAACCCGCAGCCGGCGCTGGCGCTCTGGGCGAAGGTCGCGCTCGCGGCCATCGACGGCGACGTGAGCAAGTCCGCGCCGCAGGTCCGCACTGGACTGGCCGACCGCAACCCGGCGGTGCGCGCGAGCGCCGGGCAAGCGCTGCTCGTGGTCGGCCCCGCCAACGACGACCTTCCCGCGCTTGTGAAGTTGCTCAAGGATTCCGGCAGCGCCGCGCGAATCGCCGCCGCGACCGCTCTCGGTCGCCTGGGCGCCGCGTCGAAGGACGCCGTGCCGCAACTGGTCCGACTGCTGGAAGATAACGAGAGCGATGTGCGGTTCGCCGCGGCCGAGGCGCTGGGGAGCATCGGCCCGGCGGCATTGCCTGCGGTCAAGAAGTTGAAAGAACTGCGAGCCGCGGATACACAAGTACGAACCGTCGCGCAATGGGCGCTGGACAAGATCGAGGCGAAGTGATGTCCACGTCTCGGCTTTGCCCAAAGACCCCGGGCGTTGCCCGGGGCTGAGGAGTAGCAGTCCTTCGGACTGCACTCGGCTTTCAGGCTGTAGGCCTGACACTCCTCAGCCCCGGGCAACGCCCGGGGTTTAGGGGCAAAGGCAGATTTTGTCCTGAAACTCCTTGACTAAGGCACGTGCCTGCCTTCCTAATAGGCATAACGTCTGTCACGAACACGCTGCGGGCGTCCGGGTTCCGGCACGCGGGCGGATTTCGGCGGAACTTTTCCGCCGCGCGCCGCGTCCAAACGGACGCACGTCGTTATTGTGTTGTGCGGACGGTCCCACGTCAGCGAACACCCGACTTTCTCAGGATTCGCAGCATGACTCCCTCGTTCTCCCGGTTGCACGCCGTCGGCCGGTTCCTGTGCGTGGCCGCCCTGGCGCTCGTCGTCGCCGCGTTGTTCGCCAACGCGGTTTCGGCCCAGGATGCCGCCCCCGCCCCGGCCGCGCCGCCCCCCGGCGGCGAACAGCAAACCGGCGGCAACCTCGTCCTGTTTATGATCAAGTCGCTCGGCTGGATCTTCGGCCCGCTGCTGCTCGCCATCTCCGTCGCCATGCTCGCGCTGGTGGTGCTGCTGTTCCTCGACCTGCGCATGAGTTCCGCGATCCCGGCCGGGTTCGTGGACGAGTTCACCGACACCGTGAACAAGCGCAAGTTCAAGGAAGCGTTCGACATGGCCCGGAACGACCCGTCGTTCCTCGGCCAGGTGCTCACCGCCGGCATGAGCCGGTTGCAGTACGGTCTGGAAGACGCCCGCGAGGCCGCGATGAACACGCTGGAGAGCATCAAGAGCGATAAGGAGCAGAAGAACAACTACAACGCGGTCATCGCGACCGTCGGCCCGATGCTCGGGCTGGTCGGCACGGTGTGGGGTATGATCCAGTCGTTCTCGGTGCTCGCGACCGCGACGCAGGTGAACCCGGCGAAGCTGGCCGACGGCATCTCGCACGCCCTCGTCGTGACGCTCTTCGGGGTCGCCATCTCGGTCCCCGCGATCTTCTTCAACGCCTTCTACAAGAACCGCATCACCCGCGTCTGCATGGACGTCGGCCACATCGCCGACGACCTGCTGACGCAGATGTACCACAACTCGAAGAAGGCGGCCGGCAGCCCGACACCGGGCGCGACCCCCGCCGGCGGCGTGCCCCCGACGGCGGCCCGATAGTCGGAAGTGAGGAGTGAGGAGTAAGGAGTGAGGAGTAAATACTCCCGCGCCTTGGTTCTCCACTCCTCACTCCTCACTCCTCACTCCTCACTCCTCACTCCTCACTGAACTGACCATGAGCCACGGTAGCAACGACAAGTGCGAGCCGAACTTCACGCCGCTGCTCGACCTCGTGTTGCAGCTCGTGATGTTCTTCATGCTCTGCGCCAACTTCGTCATGGACCAGACGGGCGTCGAGATCAAACTGCCGGAGGCGGTCGCGGCGAAGGCGATCGATGGCGACGAGCAGTACGTCTACTACCTGAACGTGAACGAGCAGGGGAAGGTGATCTTCCCGCCCGGCGCCCGGCCGACGGACTCGACGGGCAAGGAAACGGAGACGTCCGACAACCCGGAAGAGTTGAAGGTCATCCTGCGCCGCCGGGCCGAGATTGACAAGCGCGCCGCCGGCCCGGGGAACGCCGACAAGCCGCTGCGGACGCTCATGATCCTGCGCGTCCACAAGGAGTGCCCGTTCGAGAAGACCTACGGCATCATGGCGGCGTGCCGCTCCGCCGGTTACCTGCGAGTCCAACTCCGCGCCATCCTGCACAGCAGCCTCGACAGCTAAACAGAGCTGACGAAATCTGAACACGACGAAGGACGAGCGACGCCATGTTGAGTCACAAACGAAAGCGCGCCCAGACCGACTTCGTCGAGCCGGACCTGCCCATCACGCCCATGCTCGACATGTCGTTCCAGTTGCTCGCGTTCTTCATCATGACGTTCAAACCGGCCCCGACCGAGGGCCAGATCATGCTCACGCTGCCCAAGCAGGAGGGCGGCGAATCGACCGCACCGCCCGATGTGACGATCACCCAAGGCAAGCCGGAACACTACATCGTTCGCGTCGTTGCGACCAGCGGGGGCAGCACCGAGAAAATGACCCTCAGACTCGAGGGCGCCGCTGCCGCCGTGGGCAAAGACCTGACCGGCGACATCAAGGTCTACCAGTCGGAAATCAAGGCGATCGCCGCCAATCTCGCGGCCCAGAAGCCGCCGAAGGTCGGCAAACTGACGCTGGAGATCGACAACAAATTGACCCAGGACTACGTGATGCAACTGATCGATATCGGCATCCGCGCCGGCTTCAACGACATCTCGCCGGTGCCCATCGGGAAGAAGTAGCGATAACGCTTTGGCACGCGGAAGACAGAGAAGAGCCGCAGATGACGCAGAAGAACGCAGATAAGACCGAAGACTGTGTTCAAAAACGTCTTGTCTGATCTGCGTCCTTCTGCGTCATCT
>CANLGS010000648.1 GCA_947490035.1 Gemmataceae bacterium | reverse complement strand
GAGGTAGCCGCCGAGAAGCGGGCGAAAGCGCACGCGGCGCCGGGCGCGGTGCGGCGGGTGTGGGCGAACCCGATCCTGTGGCGCGAAATCCGCACGCTGGCTTACGGGCGCCGCCCCTTGCTCGTGAAGTTCGCGTTCGCAATTGTGTTAACGCTCATCGTGTACTTCGCGGTCAGCGAACTGAACCGCCCCGGCGGGCGACCGGGGTTCGCCGCGGCCTACGGGTTGGTGCCGGTCGCGGTTCTGAGCCTGCTGCTGGTCGCGGCGCAAGCGGTCACGTCGATCACCTCGGAGCGCGACGGCGGCGCGCTTGACGTGCTGCTCGTGACGGACGTTTCGCCGAAGGAGTTCGTGTTCGGGAAGTTGCTCGGCGTACTGTACAACACGAAGGAGTACATCGTCCCGCCGCTGCTGCTGGCGGCGTTCTACGCGGTCCGCGGAGCGCTCGCGCGCACGCCGCCGGGCGCCTCCACGGGCGAAGTCCTCGCGGCGAACGCCGGGCCGCTGGTCGCGGTCGGCGGCGCGCTGCTGGTGCTGTTCGGGTTCGCGGTGGCGCTGGGGTTGCACGTGTCGTTGCGCATCGTGCAGAGCCGACTGGCGATCGCGCACACGCTGGGCACCGTGTTCTTCCTGTCGGTCGGCACGCTCATCAGCATCTACCTGATCGTCATCAACGGCGGCAGTTTCGGGAACCAGTGGTTCAGCTTCATCTCGTTCCTGATCCTCGGCATCGGCGGGTTGCTCTACGTCCTGAGCGCCGACCGCCCTTCGCCGGCGCTGACGCTGGCGAGCGTGTTCTGCCCGCTGGCGATGTTCTACTGCGTGGTGGCCGTCCTCATCGGCGGGAAGCCCGGCACGGACGAATCGGGCGACCCGCTCATGCCGTTCCTCCTGCTCGGCGCCACGTTCGGGTACGCCGTCTTCGCGATGCTGTTCCCGCTGGTGACCGAGTTCGACGTGTCCCTCGGCCGCACCGCGCAGCCGAACGAGGGGTAAGGCTAAAGAAGTCAAGAGCCGCAGATGACGCAGAAGAACGCAGATCAAGACAGAAGAAATGTTCCGAACACTGCTTCATGTCTTATCTGCGTTTCTCTGCGTCATCTGCGGCGTATTGCTCGATTCCAACTACGAGAGGCCCACGTCATGAAGCGATTCGCATCGCTTTTCATTCTTCTCGCGTTCGCGCCCCTGGCGCGGGCCCAGGAGCCGAAGACGTTCCCGGCCGCGAAGCACGGCGGCGGCGAATTGAAGTACGTCGGCAAGGTGCCGGTGCTGGTCGTGAAGGGCAAGCCGGCGGAGATGGGCGAGCAGTTCGGCAAACTCGCGGTCGCGAACGCCCCGGACATCACCGGGTTGCACAAGCAGTTCCTCGAAGACGCCGGGCAGACCAAGTTCTACCCGTTCCTCGAAGGCATGGCGAAGAAGCTCCGGCCGAACTTCCCGCCGCACATCCTGACCGAGTTGGAAGCCGCGGCGAAAGCGTCTGGCCGCGATGAGGGGTTGTTGCTGTTCGCGAACACCGTCGCGGACATCACCAGCGGGATGGGTTGTTCCACGGTCATCGTGGAGAAGGACCGCAGCACGACCGGCGGGCCGATCTTCGGCCGCAACTTCGACTGGATGCCCACGAAGGGCATCACCGAACACACCCTGGTGGTGGTGTACAAGGGCGAAGGCAAGCGGGCGTTCGCGGCGGTCACGGTCGCGCCCATCGCGGGCGTGATTAGCGGCATGAACGACGCCGGGTTGTGCGTGACCATCAACGAGATCAGCATCAAGAAGAGCAAAGATAAGCCGGAGTTCAACTGGAAGGGGACGCCGCTGCTGCTGACGTTCCGCCGCGTACTCGAAGAGTGCGGCAGCGTGGCCGAGGCCGAGAAGTTCCTGCGCGACAACGCGCGCACGACCACCTGTTGTATGACGATCTGCGACAAGAGCGGCGGTGCGGTGTTCGAGCTGACCCCGGACAAAGTCGCGGTGCGCCGGCACGTGAACGGCGTGTGCTGCTGCACGAACCACTTCCGCACCGACGCGCTGAGCGTGACCGACAAGTGCGCCCGCTACGACGCGCTCGCACCCCTTCAGAACAAGGACGCGCCGAAGCTCGGCGTGAAGGAGGTGTTCGCGGAGTTGGGCAAGGTGGAGCAGGGGAAGCACACGTTACAGTGCATGGTGTTTGAACCGGCCGACCGCGTACTGCACCTCGCCTACGGCACCGGACCCGCGACGAAGATCGCCCCGGTGAAGCTGGAGTTGGGGAAGATGTTTGACGCCAAATAAATCACAGGGCTTCCGCCCTGTGCTCAACGAGGCGTAAGGTGTCCCATGCCGACCGGTACACTTGCAAGTCTGCTCGCGGCGTTCGATCCCGAACTGCCGCTGGAACACGGCAGCACCATCCCGAACACGTGGTACACATCGCCCGATGTGTACGCTCTTGAGCGCGACCTCGTGTTCGCGCGGTCGTGGCAGATGGTCGGGCGTTCCGAGCAGGTGGCGAAGCCGGGTCAGTTCCTCACGGCCGACATCGCGGGCGAACCAATCCTCGCCGTGCGGAACGAAGAGGGCACGCTGAACGCCTTCTTCAACGTGTGCCGTCACCGCGCGGCGCGTGTGTGTACGGAGGAGTGCGGCACGGTCACCAAGCTGCGCTGCCACTACCACGGCTGGACTTACGACCTCAGCGGCAACCTCCGCGGCGTGCCGGAGTTCGACGGCGTCGAAGGCTTCCGCCGCGAAGATAACGGCCTGCCGCCTATCGCGGTCGCGGAGTGGGGTCCGTTCGTGTGGGTGAGTCTGACGCCGCCGCGCGAACCGCTGGACGCGTTCTTGGGTCCGTTGGTGTCCTGGGCGGAGTCACGGAGTGCGTTCGCGGGTTTGAAGTGGTACGCGCGGAAGAGTTACGACCTCGCGTGCAACTGGAAGGTGTACGCCGACAACTACCTCGACGGCGGTTACCACGTGAACACGGTTCACCCGGCGCTCGCGGGCACGCTCGACTACCGCGAGTACAAGACGGTGTGCGACGGGAACACGGTTCTTCAGAGCGCGCCGACGAAGCCCGCGGAGGGCGACGCGGGCCGCACCCGCACCGGCGACGCGGCTTACTGGTGGCTGTACCCGAACTTCATGCTCAACGCCTACGCCGGCGTCATGGACACGAACCTTGTGTTGCCGCTGGGCGTGAACCGCTGCCGCGTGGTGTTCGACTTCTACTTCGCGGACACGCTGACCGACGACTTCAAGCGGCAGAGCATCGAGGTGGCGGAGCAGGTGCAAGCGGAAGACATTGGCGTGTGCGAGGAGGTGCAGCGCAACCTGTACAGCCGCAGCTACACGACGGGCCGGTTCAGCGCGAAGCGCGAGAACGGCGGGCACCACTTCCACCAGAAGTTGGGGCGCGTGCTACAAGCGCGAGTGTAGTCATCACGCTCCGCGTGATGGTCTTGGACTGTCCTCTTGGAGTGTAGTCATCACGCTCCG
>CANLGS010000647.1 GCA_947490035.1 Gemmataceae bacterium | reverse complement strand
TGTCGGCCGCGAGCAGCGTCTGGAATTCGGCCATGCCGGAGAACTTCCGGCCGTCCGGCAGTACGCCGCTGGAATCGACCTTCGGCCCGAGCTTGAAGCCGATACCGATGAACGGGTCGATGCGGCCGCGCGGGGCCGGGTCGCCGATGCCGAGCGAGCGGTAGCGTGTCCGGTGCCCGCCGATCACGTCGAACTCTTCCAGCGCGAAGCCGGGCGGGTCCATCTTCGCGTGGCACGACGCGCACCCCGCGTTGGTGCGGTGCTTGTCGAGTTGCTCGCGGATCGTGGTCGCGCCGCGAACGTCCGGCTCGACGGCGGGAATGTTCGGCGGTGGCGGGGCAGGCGGCTGGCCGAGAACGCGATCCAACACGAATGCGCCGCGCGGCACCGGTGACGTGGTGGTGCCGTTGGCGGTCACCTTCAGGACGGCGGCTTGTGTGATGCACGCGCCGCGTGGGGTGCCGGGTGCGAGCGGCACGCGCCGAACCTGCGAGCCACTGACCGCGGGCAACCCGTAATGCGCAGCGAGCTTGTCGTTAATCATCGCGAAGTCGGACTTTACCAGATAGTCGGCGGTCAGGTTCTTGGCGATGAGTTCGCGGAAGTACGCGTGCGATTCGGCCATCATCGAGTCTTGCAGGTACTTGCTGAACTCCGGGTAGAGCTTGCGGTCCGGGTCGTTGGCCGCGATGCTCCGCAGTTTCAGCCACTGGCCCAAAAAGTCTTCGACGAACCGCTGCGAACGCGTGTCCGCGAGCAATCGGTCGATCTCGGCACGAAGCACTTCGGGCTTCTTGAGCTTCCCGCCTGCGGCGTTCGCGGTGAGTTTCTCGTCGGGCATCGAGTTCCACAGGAAGTACGACAGGCGGCACGCGAGCGCGCACTCGTCCAGTTCGCCCGCCGGTTCGACGTGGTAGAGGAAGTCCGGCGAGCACAGCGCGGCGCGGTACGCCCACCGCATCGCGACCTCGAAGCAATCGCCGGCTTTGATACGCTCCTCGACGCGCGCTACGTAGAGCTTGCGCACGTCGGCCGCGACCGGGCGCCGGAACGCTCGCGGCAGGAAGTCCGCGAGCAACTTGTCCGCGTCTTCGAGCGGCTTCTCGCTGCTCACCGTCCAGATGCCTTCGACCGGGTCCGGCTTGTTCTTCCCCATGAAGAGCGACTGGCGGTCGAGCGTTCGCGCCGGGCCGCGCACGTTCGGGTTCGCCTTCGGGTCGAACTTCTCGATGGGCAGACTCCCGAACAACCGCTTGTGGCTAATCGGCGGCCAGGTGTCGTGCAGCGGACCTTCCACGTCGAGGTCGTCGCACGTGATGCCCGGTCCGGTGAACGCCATCGCGCGGCCCTTGCGGGCGTAGTTCGCTGCCGGTGCCAGCGACGCCGCGTTGAAGCCGATCGTCTCACGCGGGTTCAGCCACGTGGTGATGACGTGCTTCTGCTCTTCCATCGAAGGCGCGTCGTAGTAGCCGAGGACGGTGCTGGGGTGACCGCCACCGCGACCGTCGCCGGTGAGTTGCACGACCGAGAGTCGTGCCGCTTCGGTGCCACGCGCGGGCAGCACCTTGCCCTTGTCCCACTGGAACGCCCATAGCGATGTCGTGAGCTTGTAGCGGCCGGGGTAGATGGCGACGAACTCGTTGAAGTACGGGTTGAACGATTCGTCCTCGTGGCGGAACAGCCCGACGCTCGCCCCGTTGCGGAACGACCCCAGTCGCTCGTGCGCGCCCTGGTCGAGGTGGTTATGTTCGCCCGCGGGCGGGAAGTCCGGGTCCGGCTTCTTGTCCTTCAGCAGCACGCCGTCGCCGTTCATGAGGACGTGTGCGACGAACCCGTGCGGGTTCGCGAGCGAGATACGCTGCTTGATCGGCGCCGGTGCGTTCGGCCGCTTCGCGATGGCCGTGTCCAGTACGCGGTCGGCGGCCTCCAGGTACTTCGACAGGTTGACGTGCGACAGGTCGAGCGCGTCGGCGTTGGTGTCGAAGCCGTGCGCCTGCCCGTCGGCCGGCAGGTCAATCTGGAGCGGAAGGCCGGGCATGTCGAACAGGTCGCGAACGGTGTTCTCGTACTCGCCGCGAGTGAGCCGGCGGAGGCGCGTCTTGCCGTTCGCGGCGAGCGCCTTCTTTTCGGCCGCGACGAGGTCATCGTGCAGCGTCTTCGTGGCCGCAGTGCTGTCGGCGGCGGGCGGTCGCGGCTTGTTCTTGGGCGGCATCTCGCCGCTGGCGACGCGGTCGTGAACCTTCACCCACGTGGCGAAGTTCTCGGCGCTGGCCGGGTCGAACGCGAGCGCGATGAGGTCGAGGCCGCCGGACTTGGTGTCGGCGTCGTGGCACGAGACGCAATGCGCTTTGTAGAACGCCACCGGCGGCGCGGCGAACGCGGGAGAAGAGAAGAAAAGCAGGCTCACGCAAAGTCGCAAAGACGCAAAGAAGACAAAGGACGAGATAGAGTGAAAACCGGTCGCGCGGGGTTGAACTGTTTGCATGTCTAACTCTCGTCTTCTCTTCTTGTTTTCTTTGCGCCTTTGCGTGAGCCTGCTTTCCTCTTCTCTTCGGCATCAACGCATCTCCAGACCGCGCATCGTGGCCTTGCCGGTGGAGAACTCGCGGGTCTCGATCCCCAGTCGTTGCAGCATCGACACGAACAGGTTCGTGAGCGGGTAGTTGTTGTCCTTATCGAACGCGAGGTGCTGGCCGTGCTTGAACCCGCCGCCCGCGAGCAGCACCGGGAGGTTGTAGTTCGAGTGACTGTTCGCGCTGCCCATGCACGTGCCGTATAGCACCATCGTGCGACCCAGCAGCGTGTTGTCTTGCTCCCTCGCGTCGGATAGCACCTTCAGGAACCCGGCGAGCGCGTCGAACTGGACTTCCTCTTTCGCACGCAGTTCCGCCAACACTTCGGGCCGGTTGCCGTGGTGCGTGATGTTGTGAATCGTCGTCGCGTCGATGAACAGTGACACCAACCGCGACGAGTCGGTTTCCAGCGCCAGCTTGACCACGTCGAACATCAGCGTCGTCTGCTTCGCGAACTCGCGGCCGTCCTTGATGTCTTCCGGGGCCGTCGCGGTCACCTTCGGCTTCGGCTTCGTCTCCCAGTCCTCGGCGCTCGCGAGCCGCTGTTCCAGGTCGCGAACGCTCGTCATGTATTGGTCGAGGCGTTGCTTGTCGGCGGGCGAGAGCGACGCGTTCAACCGCTTCGCCTGATCGCCGACGAAGTCGAGCGTGCTGCGCCCCTGGCGGAGTTCTTCCATCCGCGCTGCGACTTCGGACGCCTTGCCTTGCACGAACAGCCGCTCGAACAGCTTCTTCGGGCTGCGCTCGATGGGGATCGGCGCGCCGCTGCGGGTGTAGCTGAGCGTCTGGCCTTCGTTACCGACGCCGAGCGTGAGCGACGAGTACCGCGTGCGGTTGCCGATCTGCTCGGCCGCGTACTGGTCGAGCGATACCCAGTTGCGGAACCCGCCGCGCTCGGGGTGCGGTGTGCC
>CANLGS010000646.1 GCA_947490035.1 Gemmataceae bacterium | reverse complement strand
GCGGATTGGTCACACTTGGGACATCGGCACTGATGAATACTGCTTTCTTGCATGGCCCCGCCCTCGTCCTGTGACTTCAGGTACGAGGATTCTAGAAACTGCGGAGTTGTTGTTCCTCGGCCCCTTAGCACAGAGAAGTCTGTCGTATCGCGTTGAGCAATCCACGCGGACAACAACTCGTCGTGCGCCTGGATCGCCCGTCGCATCGCCTCGCGAAGATCGTCAAACACTTTGGCCTCCTGGTACTGGACGCCCTGACGCACTCACTCGCTGAGGCGGCGGCCGAGGCGCCGGGACAGTTCGCTTCGCACCATGCCGGTTCCCACGTTCAGCCCGCGGATGTCCAGTTCCGTTTGCGCCGATAGATACTCGCACTCTGCCAGCGGTGCCAAATCATCCACGTCGATGTGGTCGCCGTTCCCGCTGAGGTCGAGCACTTGCAGGCGCGCGAGGCCCGGTGAGGTGGTCAGCACGTCGAGTAAGTTGCGGCGCAACTGGCACCCCGCGAGCCGCAGGGCGGAGAGCCGCCAGTGCGGGGAGTTCAGGACCGCGCTCACACCGTCGGCGGTGATGCGCGTGCCGCTCACGGACAGCACACGCAGGTTCGCGAGGTCGGGGCACTCCGCGAGCGCCCGCAGCCCGGCGTCCGTGATCGACTCGTGCTGCGCGGCGCCGGATTGCTCGTACACGCTGTTGAAATTCAGGTGCAGCGTGTGCAGGTTCTTGAACTTGCCGCTTGCGGCGATGGTTCGCAGCGCTTCGTCGGAGAGGTAGTTCTGCGACAGGTCGAGGTAGGTGAGCGAACCGGCCCACAGTGCCGCGCAGAGTCGCGCGACGCCCGCGTCGCGCAGGCCGTTCCCGGCGATGTCCAGTACGTGCAGGTTGCTCGGCACGGTCGCCGCGAACAGCGGGTCCAAGTTCGGAGGCTCGGCTTGCTGTGGTGCCTCGGCCTCCTCGTAGTCTGCGTTAAACCCCAGCCCTTGTTGCATCCGCAGTTCTTCGGCCTGCGCCCAGAACCGCGACCCCGCGAGCGCGTGGAGGTTGAGGCCGTTGTTCCCGCAGCGGTTCAGGTGCAGACTCCGTAACTCCCCGAGTGCCGCACAACCAAGTAACTCCTCAAGCACGCCGCCGAGTTGCGTGCCGGAGATGTCGAGTTCGCGCAAGCGGAAGCTCGGGGCGCGGAACGCCCGCCCGCCTTCGGCTTCGATGTTGTTGCCGCTCAGGTCGAGCGACTTCAGCTCCGCGAACACGGGCGCCGTGAGCAACTCGTGCAGGTCGTCGGCCATCAGCTGCGCGGTCGGGGCCGCGAACTCTTCCAGTCGGCACACCGGCCCCATCGCTTTGATCAAGTCCGCCGGGTCGAGGCGCCCGCCCTCGTAGCCCGCGGCGCCGCAGCGGAGTACCTTCAGTTGGTAGCGGAATGCAGCGACTTCGAGGATTTCGGGTAGCGAGCCGAGCGGCCCGCGGCCGGTCAGGTCGAGTTCGCGCAGGCGCTCGAAGTTCGATCGCGTGAGGAACCCGTCGGTTTCACCAAGATCGGCATACCACCCGGTGAGATCGACGGCTTCGAGCCGCGGGAACCAGCCGCGCTGCCCGGCTTCGCGCAGGTCCGCGGGGAAGTTGGTGCCGGTGTCGCCCGACATGACGCGCCAGCGCCGGACGGGGTGCGCGGCGCACAGGTCGGTGCCCGCGGTGCGCATGAACACCGGACTCGCCGCGACCTCGTGAATGAACCCGCGATCGAACTCCCACTCCGCGAGTTCGTCGCGGTCGTCGGGCGCGACGCCGAGCCACGCGTCCTCGTGTTGCGCGAGCAGGTCGTGTTCGCGGTCTTCGAGCGCGGCGCGCGCCGGGTCGCCTTCGGGTAGCCGCGCCCGTTCCACCTGCACGCGAATGAACTCCGCGCGCGCCGGGTCGCTCTCCTCGTCGAGGTAGTCGGCGTAGACGAGGCGCGGCGTGTCCTCGTCGGGCTGCGCGCGGATGGCGCGGAGCAAGGCGGCTTTGGTGGACATGCGTGTTACCAGGTTCCGACCGCGGGGTGGTTTTCGAGCCGGCGGCCCAGGCGCGCGGCCAGTGCCGCGCTCACTTTTGCGCCCGTGTTGTTGTACCTGATGTCGAGCCGGCACAGCGGCGACAGGTGCGGCGACTCCGCCACCGGCATGAGCGCGCCCCCGCCGAGCGACGGCGTGAACGACAGCGCGAGCTTTGTTAGCCGCGCCAGACCGGGCGAATTCGCCAGCACCGTCGGCAGGTCGGAGCCGAGGTCGTAGCCGCCCAATTCCAGCTCCGCGAGCCGGCAGTGGGGGCTGTTCAGCAGCGCGTCCACGCCGCGCACCGTCACGCGCGTCCGGTACAGGTTGAGGTGCCGCAGGCGCGCGAAGTTCGGAGCAGATGCCATCGCGATGACGCCGGCGTCGCCGATCTCGGTGCGGCAGTCGTTGCCCAGGTCGGGGCTGTTCACGCGCAGGTCGAGCGTCCGCAGGCTGACGAACCGCCCGGAGTTCGCCATCGCGATCAGCGCCTGGTCGTCGAGGTAGTTGCGCATCAGGTCCAGGTGCGTGAGACAGTCGGCCCACCGCGCGTCGCACAGCGCGAACGCGCCCGCGTTCCGCAGTCCGGTTTCACCGAGTGTCAGTTTGCGCAGATGCGGCGCATCGGTCTGCGCAAGTGAGGCCATCACCTTCGCGTTGACGTGACAGCGCGTCAGCCCGAGTTCGGTCGCGCGGGCCAAGAAGCCGCTCTTGATGATCTCGCGCACCTTCGCTCCGGCGAGCTTCGTTTCGCTCGCGTCGAGCGCGTGTAGATTGGCCGCGGCGTGCGAAGCAAGCAACCTCGGCAGGTCGAGGTCCGGGTTGCGGCCGGTGCCGTTGAAACTCGCGCGCGCCAGAACCGGTTGTACCTTCTTGCCGTTCAGCGCGGGCCAGAGCGCGGCGCCGAGGTTGCCGTTTTCGAGTTCGAGGCGGATCGGGCGCGCGGCGAACGCCGAGGTGAGCAGCGCCCGCAGCCCGCGAATGGTGAAACTGCCGCCGGACATGCGCAGCGCGCGGACGGCGGTCGCCTCTAGCACCGGCAGCAGTGCCGCCATGTCTTGGCGGTAGTCGCGGACGTGCAACTCTTCGAGCCGGGCCAGTGACGGGCACCGTGCCAGCACTTCCGGCAACCGCGTCGAGCAGTCGATGAGTCCGTGCGCGCTGACGGCGAGCCGGCGCAGGTTGGTCAACCGTGGCGAGGCGACGAGCGGTTCGTAGGTGTCGATGGAGGTCGAGGTGTAGTCGCCGGTGTCGAGTTCGCGGACGTGTTCCCACCACGCGCGTCGGGCAAGCGCGGGGATCGACTCCTCGTCGCCGCCCGACAGTTCGACGCGACCGATCGGGTGGCGCTTGAAGAACGTGGCGCCGTGTGCGGCGACCGTCTTCTTGTCGCAATTGACGGCACCGAGGAAGCCGCGCTCGAACCGCCACGTCAACAGCCCGCGCGCGAGCGACGCCGGCACGGT
>CANLGS010000645.1 GCA_947490035.1 Gemmataceae bacterium | reverse complement strand
TCCTCGTCGAAGCCGATGATCTTGATCTCCTTCGCCATCGACTTGGCCTTCGCGTCGTTGAGGATCGCGGGCGGGTTGTAGGCGTACAGCCCGACCATGCACAGGTTCGGCATCCCCTTGACGCGAGCCAGCACCGCGCCGGCGGTCTTCTGGGCGTTGTCCGGCCCGCCGTCCTCCTTCGCGGCGCCGTCCACGAGGTGGTACTTGCCGTAGGTCTTCACGTCGAGGTCGGCCTTCTGCGGGTGCTTGCCCGCGACGCCCTTCGCGTCCTTCTCGCCGGCCAGTTCGTCGAGCACGCCCTGCACGCGTGCCTTGCCGTTGGCGGACTTTGTGCTGCCGATGAAGATGGCGACCGTGCCGCCTTCGGCGGAAAGCGCCTTCTTCACGAGCCGGCCGGCGGCCTTACCGCCCTCGTAGTTGTCGATGCCGATGTAGCACTTGCGGCCGGTCTTGTCGGCGTCGTTGTCCATCGCGATGAGCGGCACCTTCTTGGCGATGCGCGTCAGGTCTTCGGTCTGCCCGTCCGGGTCGATGACGCTGACCGCGATCCCGTCCAGCCCCTGCTTCGCCCACGCCTCGACGATCTCCATCTGCACCTTCGCGTCGAACGCCTTCTCCGGCTGGCGGAACTGCAACTCGACGTTGTGTTCGGTGGCGGCCTTGTTCGCACCCGCCTCGCAGATGCTCCAGAAGTCGGCGGTGCAGTTGGTGACGACGCCGATCTTGATCTTGCCGGCGCCGTCTTTCTTGCCGCACGCGGGGACACATGCGAGGACGGCCGCGAGAGCGACGACCACCGAAACGCGAAGGAGCGCAGACACGGTGACACCCATTTCGAGGAGAGTGAGGGATTTCGTAAAGGGTGTTTACAAACTACCGGGCGCGCGCGAAGTGGCAAGCGCTGTTGTTTGCCGGAGCCGCTCGCGGCTTCGCAAGCAGGCTTATTCAGGTCGAATGAGTTCCGGCGGGTACACGGCGCCGCCGTTGGCGACGTGGGCGAACAGCTCGGCGACCTCTTCGCCGCGAAGCGCGTAGTTCGGAAGCTCATCCAGTGTAACCCACGCGGCGCCGAGTGATTCGTCGTCGGGTTCGGTCTTGGGCGGGGTGTCGTCGGTGGGTTCGGCGAGGTAGATGACGCGCATCCGCGCGCCGGCGGGGCTGGGCGAGTGTTCGACAGAATGATGCCGGTGACGCGCACCGGGATGCCGGCTTCTTCGAGCGTCTCGCGCACGGCGGCGTCGGCGAACGACTCGCCCTCTTCGACGCGGCCGGCGGGCAGATACCACGGCTGCCCGTACTTGCTCTCTTGCACGAGCAGGAAGTGATCGCCCTTGCGAACGACGACGAGGGCGAAGCACCACGTTGGGATCGGCGCGCGCGGCATGTGTGATTCCTCAGCGCCCGGCGGAGGAGAGGTGCAATCGCGAGGCGGCACCGCACGCTAACACCGATCACGTGAAGCCGCAAGGGGTGGCGAGGTTTCTTCCCCTGCGGAGCGTGGGCCTCCGGCCCGCTCTTGCGCTTGTTGTGGGATCGCGTAAACTCACTACCGGTCAAGAGCGGGCCGGAGGCCCGCGCTCCACGGAGGAAGAAGGGCTATGCGTCTTCCTCGGGCGCGCCGCGGAAGCGGCGTTCGAGCTTACGGAGCCGCGCTTCGAGGTGGCGCAGGCGGTACTCCTGAACCTGCATCACGAGCGCCACGGCCAGACCCAACACGCCCACCGCGGCGAGCGCGAGCGCCGCGTCCGACGGCGCGAGGACGGCCGCGCCCACCAGCATGAATGCCGTCACCACTAGAACCGGCAGCACGCGGAACAGCGGCCAGTCGCGCAACTTCCGCGGCTCCTGATGGAGAATCCACTCGACGCGGGGCGGCGCGGCTCTCGCTTCTGACTCGTCTTCGTCCGTGGGTTCCGCGGGCGGATGTGTCCAGCGCGACCACTCGTAGCCGATGAGCGCGGCGATCACGCCCGCGAGCGCCCACGCCAGCGAAGAAGCGACGACTGGGTGCAGCCACTCGCCCAGCGCGACGACGGCCGGCGCGCTCAACCCGCCGCCGATGACGCCCGTCAGGACGCCGATCATGCCGAGGGCTATCGCAGCCGTGCCGCGCTCGTCCCCGCCGCGAAATAAGCCGACGTACACACCCATGACAAGACCGGTGATGACGCTGGGCGTGCCGAGGAGTAGCGCGGCGCCGAGCGTGTGCCCTTTGATGTCGTGGTGAGCGGTTGCCAGTTCGGCCCAGGAGAAGAAGACGAGGAGCGCGAGCGCCCAGAAGCCGCCGGCGCAGACGGCACCGGCCAGCGCCCACCGCACGGCGGCGAGTCTCCCGCGGCGCGGTCGCTTCGCGGGTACGTTGGCTTCCGGTTCGGGCGGTGACGCGGACATGCGGCGCCTCGGCGGTCATCCCATCGGTAGGGTGATGACGCCGCGGCGCGAGAACGGTTTCACCGATTCCAGCTCGGCTCCGGGGCGGTTCCGCCCATCTGCTTGCGCAGATTCTTGCCGCGGTCGGACTGCTTCAGAAGCGGCTCCACGCGGTCCAGGTCGGCCGGGTCGAAGCCGGCGCCCTTGAGCAACGCGCGCGCCGTCCCCGCGGCGTCGGCCGCGTCGGTGCCGGCGTTGCCGCGCGGGTAGCGTTTCTCGTGGTACGCCAGGTTCGCCTGCTGACCGGCATCGACCGGCGTGCCGCCGCCGAGCACCGGGCCGCCGCCGTACCCGGGGTCGCGGATCGGGTCCACGTCGCGGCCCGTCATCTTCGCGGCGCGCTTCTCGGCCACCATCTGACCCAACTCCGCGCACAGCACGGCGGCGAGTTCGGCCTCCGTCTTGCACTTGTTCACCAGCCCCTCGCTGATGAACAGCTCTTCCGAACTGCGGTGGAACAGCACGGACTCCTTCACGCCGATGGTGAAGATTTGCGGCTCGATGCCGGTGAACGTGTTCTGCACGATGATCTTGCGGCCGAGCATTTCGACGCGCTCCGCGACCGGCAGGTTCGTCGCCTTCGGCGGGTTCTTCATGTCGAAACTGCGCGGCTCGTCGTCCCAGCCGAGCGCCTTCGACACGGTCCAGTCGCCGTCGTGTGCACACCCGGTCGAAAGCAGAAGCGCGATACCCGCGACCAACGCGCCGAGACGGGCCATGCCGGTACTCCGTGAATGGAATCGCACCGAGATAGCGGACGCGGGAAACAGTGTCGAGAGCGGATTCGCGTTGCCCAGTTTACCGCAACACCGTTGCAGATTGCCCGGTCTTTCAAAGTAGTAGGCACACGCCGTGTGCCGTGGCTCCGCGTGTCGGAACCGCGTAGAGTTCTGTGTGGTCGAAGCAACGGCACACAGCGTGTGCCTAGGCTGATCGGAAGTTCGAGTTGACAGTGTTTTTGGTTCATCCCCGTTCTGGAATCAGTTCGCCGGGGGAAAGGAACTTTTCGCTGGAAAAGCAGCGGAATTCACGAGCCGTGTGAACCAAAAACGGGATCGAACTCGAACCAATA
>CANLGS010000644.1 GCA_947490035.1 Gemmataceae bacterium | reverse complement strand
GGCGGAATCGAGTATCGGGACCACGAGCATCATGCCCGTGATTCTCGACAACCACCGGGAAAGTGGAAGCCCCGTTCAGAAGGCTGAAGGGTTACGGACTGGAAAGTTATGTCAGTCCTACACCTAACGGGCACGAAGATGACGGACGCGGGACTGGCCCACTTGACGGACTGCAAATCCCTGATCCGGATCGTTGTGCGGGGAACCGGGGTTACCCCCGCAAAGGTTGAGGAGTTCGCGAAAGCGATGCCGCAGTGCAAGATCGAACACGACGGCGGCGTCATCGAACCGCAGAAGAAGTGAGCCGCACCCGTGCCGCTTGCGAAGCCGCGAGCGGCTCCGAAACTAAATATCGTAGGTGAGCGGCTCGGTGTTCGGCTTCGCGCCCTTCAGCCGCAGTTTTGGCTTCTCAAGCACCACGGTCGTGTCCGGCGGCACGCTCTCCGTCAGCCACACGTTCGACCCCACCACCGCGCGCGCCCCGATCACCGTCTGGCCGCCCAGGATGGTCGCGTTCGCGTACACCACCACGTTGTCGTCGAGCGTCGGGTGGCGCTTGTAACTCCCGTGCAGCAACCCGCCGTCGTCGTCCTTCGTGAAGCTCAACGCGCCGAGCGTCACGCCCTGGTACAACTTCACGCCCTGCCCGATGTGGCACGTCTCGCCGATCACCACGCCGGTGCCGTGGTCGATGAAGAAGCCCGGCCCGATCGTCGCGCCGGGGTGGATGTCGATGCCCGTCTTCGCGTGCGCCAGTTCGGTCATCATTCGCGGGATGAACGGCACGCCCAGTCCGTGCAACTCGTGCGCGACGCGATACACCGTGATCGCCTCAAGGCCGGGGTAGCAGAAGATGATCTCGTGGTGGCTGCGCGCCGCCGGGTCGCCGCGAAACGCCGCTTCCACGTCCAGTTCGAGCGTCTTGCGCACGTCCGACAGCCGGCGGAGCAGTTCCACCGCCTTCGGCTGTGCCATCTTCTCGCAGTCCGCGTGCGGCGATTCGTGGCAGAGTTCGTGGCGCAGGGCGCGCGCGATTTGCGTCGTCAGTTTGTCGTGGAGCGAGTCCACGAGGCTGCCGACGTAGTAGGCGATGTTGCCGATGTGGAGGTTCTGCCGCTTCCCGTAACCGGGGTAGAGCACCTCGAACAGGTCCGTGACGATCTCCGCGACCGCGTCGCGGTTGGGCAGCGGTTCGTGCGCGAGGTGGTTCAGGCGGCTGCACTCGGTGTACGTCTCGATCAGTTGGTCCGTGATCGCGGGCAACTCGTCCTTCAACCGAACGTCCGTAGCCATGTGTACTCCCCGTCAGGTGGCGCGTGCGTGCCGTCCCCTACTCGATGGTATGGGCAGAAGGCGCGACGCGTCAACGACACCCGGTTTACGGTCGGGTCCGGGCGCGGCCGGGGTTCACGGAATCTGCTTGTCGGAAATGTCACAAGATGCGGCAGAGTGCCGCGACCCGTGCCTGAACGAGCGGCAGTTTCAGACTGATGTTGGAATTATGTGCGCAGCGTTGTCGAAGTTTCACAAGTTGCAACAGACTGTTATAACAGGGTTTGCATTGGCGCGAAGCAGGCGCGGGGGCGATCGGGTGCGATTGGCACACACCCTGCAATACTTCTCTTGGCGAACCTGAGCTAAAACGGGAAGTCGGGCGGAGGGGAGAGGCCGCCCGGCCAACTGCTCAGCGACGGACCTCGCTCATACAACCGCTCGGGCACCTGACAGAGGGGAGAGGCTGTCAGTGGCTCGGGCGGTTTGTTTTTCTTTCAGTCTCAAGTCGTAAGGTCGCAAGTCATAAAGTCAGCAGCAGTCAGTCGAAAGTCTCAAGTCGTAAGGTCGAAGGCATCCAGAACGGTTGTCTTCGACCTTATGACTTTCGACCTTACGACTTGAGACTTTCGACTGACTGTTGCAACTCGCGCACTTCGGCCCGCATCCGCAAGAACACGAGATACCCGGTGAGGCCGAGGAGCCACTCCACCAACCGCAGCGACAGCCGCGCGATGACGCCGCGCGACTCCGGGCGGTGGCACACCTCGTACAGTTTGCCGAACGCGGCTTCGCCGACGCCCACGCCGCCGGGTGAGATCGGGATCGCCTGCGCGATGAACCCGATGGGCGCGACGACCATGTGTTCGGGGAGCGTCGCGAGTTCGGTCGCCGGGTCTTTCGGCGGGAACACGCGCGACGCGCAGTGGAACGCGAACACCAGCGCGAAGTGCGACCCGGCCGACAGCAGCAGTCCCAGCCCGACGACCGCGAGCCGCTGCCGGTACATCCACACCGCGTACCACATCTCGGCGAGCGAGTTGCCGAGTTTGGGTATCCACTTGAGGCGCCCGGCGAAGCGGTCCACGCGGCTTTGTGGAAGCGCACCCAGGAGCAGGAACCCGGCGGCGGTGCCCGATGCGACGCCGGCCATCACCTTCACGATCCCCTGGAGGTTGGGGTTGGCGACGAGCCGGGGGTCGCCGGCGGCCCACGCGATCGACCCCAGCACGGCGACGAACAGGATGAGGCCGTACAGCCCCATCGCGCGGTCCGCGATGACCGTGGCGACGGCCTTCGCCTTCCGCTCCGGGTGCGCCTTGGCGAGGTAGATCGCCTTCACCAGATCGCCGCTGACGGAGCCGGGGATGAACGTGTTGTAGAACAGCCCGACCATCCCCAGCCGGAAGCTGCCGCGAAGCGTGAACGGCAGGTCGAGCGCGCGGACCAGCAGGAACCAGCGGATCAGTTGCAGCGAGACGGCCGCGACGAACAGGGCGGCGACGGCGGCGAACCACGCGAAGTCGATCGGCCCCTGGAGGAGCGTGTTCAGCCCTACGGTCGTCACCTGCGTTACGGGGTCGGTCTTGTCGTCCCAGTATTTGGAGATGACCCAGGCCAGGAGGCCGAACCCGGCCCCATACTTGAGGACCGGTCCGAGCCACTTCACCGCGTGCTTCTTCACCACGACCTCCGGGCTGCGTCTGTAATGGGGTGATTGTGCGGTAGTGTGGTGTTCGCGTCTACCTCAACGGTTGGGCGGCTGGGCGCGAAGTTTCAAGTTCCAGAAGGGTCTGGCAAATCTTTCTGGCGTCCTCAAGTCGTTGGGGGCAATTGGGTTTGCCAGTACGTCTTCCACAAGTCTCTCTCGCGCAGCGATTCGAGGGCCACCAAGCGGCTGAACGAGCAGTTCACGCGGCTGGTGGTCCGGTTGGGATGCCGGCGGGGCGGCCGGACGGGTTCGTGGTCCACAGCCGGCGCCACTTCTTCGAGACGTTCGTGGTGAACGCCGGGATCCCACGGATGGCGATCGACACGTGGCTGGGGCACCGATCGAACAAGAGCGTGGCGTGGATCTACTACGGCCTGAAGGACGAGGACTCGCAGGCGTTCATGAAAAAGGTCCCATTCGGGACCGGCGCGCCGGCGACCGACGCCGGCAAGGAGGAAGCGTGATGAACGGAATCGTGATCGGTCTGATACTGCTGGTCGTTCCCAGTTGTTCCGGGTGTG
>CANLGS010000643.1 GCA_947490035.1 Gemmataceae bacterium | reverse complement strand
GTGATGGCCGCGTACCTCGGCGAAGTCGGGCTGTTCACGGTCATGGTGCCGCGACCGGGTGAAGCCGCGAAGAACACGCTCCCGCAGTTCAACCTCGTCGACAAGTTGGTGGACGCGAAGCTCGCGAAGCTGAACGTCGCCCCGTCCGGGTTGTGCGACGACGCGGACTTCCTGCGGCGCGTCTTCCTCGACTTGACCGGCACGCTGCCCACGCCGGACGAGGCGCGGAAGTTCCTCGCGGACACTGCGAAGGACAAGCGCGCGAAGTTGGTGGAGACGCTGCTCGACCGGCCGGAGTTCGCGGACCTGTGGGCGCTGCGCTGGGCCGACCTGCTGCGCGTGGACCGCCAACCGCTCGGCCACCAGCGGGCGCACCTCTACTACAAGTGGATTCGCGACTCCATCGCGACCAACAAGCCGTTCGACCAGTTCGCGCGCGAACTCGTCACCGCCGAAGGGCCGGTGACCGAAGTCGGCCCGGCGAACTTCTTCAAGGTGGTGACGAAGCCGGGCGAACTGGCGGGCACCGTGTCGCAGGTGTTCCTCGGCGTGCGGATCGCGTGCGCCGAATGCCACCACCACCCGTTCGACCGCTGGAAGCAGTCCGACTACTTCGGCATGTCCGCGTTCTTCAGCGGCGGCACCACGACGCACCCGCGAACGAAGAAGGCGGTGTACGCGCACGCGCTCGGCACGGATATGCCCGCCACCGACCCCACAGGCGACCGGCGCATCCCGCTCGCGGAGTGGATGACCAAACCGGACAACGCGTTCTTCGCGCGCAACCTCGCGAATCGCGTGTGGGCGTGGACGCTCGGCCGCGGGCTGGTCGAACCGGTTGACGACGTGCGCGCGACGAACCCGCCAAGTAACCCCGAATTGCTCGACGCGCTCGCGAAATTCACGGTCGAGAACAAGTACGACGTGCGGAAACTCATCGTGCTCATCACGTCATCGCGCGTGTACCAAACGAGTGCCACGCCGAACGCCACCAACGAGAAGGACGAACGCAATTTCTCGCGTGCGTACTTCAAGCGGCCGGACGCGGAGGTGTTACTGGACATGCTCTGTCAGTCGCTCGGCGTGCCTGAGAAGTTCGGCGGCTCGCCCGGCGTAACCCGCGCCGTGCAACTGTGGGACAGCAAGGCGCGCAGCGACTTCCTGAAGCTGTTCGGCCGGCCCAATCGCGTGACCGCGTGCGACTGCGAGCGCACCCGCGAGCCTTCAGTAAGCCAAGTGCTGAACCTGTTGAACTCGACGGAAATTCAGGCGAAGCTCACGCACGAAGCCGGCACGGTGGCGACGCTGGTCCGCGCGCACAAGGACGACGCGAAGTTGGTCGAAGAGTTGTACCTGACGTTCTACGCGCGGATGCCAACTGCCGATGAAACCGCGGTCGGCGTGAAGCACCTGAAGAAGTTCGCGAACAACCGCCGCGCCGCGACCGAGGATTTGGCCTGGGCGCTGCTGAACAGCACCGAGTTCTTGTTCAATCATTGATTGGTGAACCGCGACCGTAAGGGAGCGGGTGGGCGGCTGTGGGAACTTGCCACCCGCTCCCTTCACCCTGCCGGAGTCTCTCCATGCTCCACCGCCGCGACGCGATGATCCGACTGGGGCAACTCGGCGCGGGTGGTCTCGCGCTCCCCACACTGCTGCAAGCGCGCGCCCGTGCGCCGCTTGCGGCCTCGCGCAGTTCGGCCGACTCGTGCATCTTCATCTTCCTGTGGGGCGGGCCGCCGCAACAGGACATGTGGGACATGAAGCCGGACGCGCCCGAAGGCATCCGGTCGCAGTTCAAGCCGATAGACACCGTGGTGCCGGGCATTCAGGTGTGCGACCAGATGCCGCTGTTCGCGCGGCACACGGACAAGGTCGCGGTAGTGCGGTCGCTGTCGCACGCGGACAACAACCACGAGCCGAGCGTGTACCACATGCTCACGGGCCGCAAAGACCCGGCGCTCGTGTCGCCGCGCAACCCGCGGAAGCGCAGTCACCCGCCGAACTTCGCCAGCGCGATTTCGTACTTCAGCCCGCCGAGCGCGGTGCCCGCGAACGTCACCATCCCGCGACCGGTCGGGCACGACGGCGTCACCTACGCCGGCACGCACGCCGGCTTCCTCGGGCCGAAGCACGACCCGCTGGAGAAGCTCGCCGCGAACAAGTCGAACGAACCGGCGCAGCACCCCGACGTGCTCCCGCCGGACGTGAGCGCGACGCGCCTTCAGGCGCGCGAAGGCTTGCTGAAGTTGCTTCAGAAGCAGGACTCGCAGTTGCAGAAGACCGGCGGCTCGGACCTCGATCAGTTCCGCGGGCAGGCGATGCAGATGATCGCGTCGCCCGTCGTGCGGCAGGCGTTCGATCTGAACAAGGAATCCGCGCGGTTGCGCGACCACTACGGCCGCAACGAGTACGGCGAGAGCTTCCTGCTCGCACGCCGGCTGGTCGAAAGCGGCGTGAAGGTCGTGAGCGTGATCTGGCTGCACATCATGCCCAACGGCGGCGTCGCGAACGTGTGGGACAACCACGGCGGCACCGCGGGTCTGGGCGGCGTCACCGGTTACGCGATGCTAAAAGAGAAGTACTGCCTCCCGCCGCTCGACCGGGCGCTGGCGGCGCTGCTCGGAGACCTGAGCGACCGCGGGATGTTGGATCGCACGCTGGTCGCGGTGGCGGGCGAGTTCGGGCGCACCCCGAAGATCAACAGCGCGCAGGGTCGCGACCACTGGGGCGCGGCGCAATCGGCGGTGTTCGCGGGCGGCGGTGTTCGCGGCGGTCAGGTCCACGGCAAGACGGACAAGATCGCGGCGTACCCGAGTGACAGCCCGGTGTCACCGGACGACTTCCTGGCGACGATCTACCACGCGATGGGCGTCGATCCGGCCGCGATGATCCCCGACCGCGAGAACCGCCCGCACCGCCTGTGTGATGGCAAGCCGGTGTTGAGCTTGTTTTGAGTAGGTGCCGCTTACCGAGCGGCACGGGCTGACCCGCGTGGGAGCGACACGGACACGCCCGAAGCGACAGAACTTGCGACGCCGTGCCGCTTACCGAGCGGCACGGGCTGACCCGCGTTGAGCCGAAACGAATGTACCCGAAGTGATCCGAGTTGGGCGGCCGTGCCGCTCGGCAAGCGGCACCTACCAGGAAATAACATGCCTACCTTCTGCGACGGTCTCACGCGGCGCGACGCACTCCGCGTCGGCACCGCTTCGCTCTTCGGCTCCGCGCTCGGGCTGCCGCAACTCCTGCGCGCGGCCGACGGCGCGAAACCGAAGAAAGACGTGGCGCTCATCTTCGTGTTCCTGCACGGCGGCCAGAGCCACCTCGACACGTTCGACCTGAAGCCGGACGCGCCCGCCGAGTTCCGCGGCGACTTCAACCCCGCCAAGACCAAGATCCCCGGCCTGCAAATCTGCGACCTGTTGCCGAAGGTCGCGACGCAGGTCGATAAGTTCTCGCTGGTCCGCTCGTTCCGGCACCACAACTCGGACCACGGCCCGGCC
>CANLGS010000642.1 GCA_947490035.1 Gemmataceae bacterium | reverse complement strand
GGCCGTGCTGAACCAGTTTCGCGACACGTTCCCCCCGGACGGGCTGCTGTTCGCGGTCGGCTGCGGCGGTCGGGACCGGCGGCTGATCGACCTGATCGCGCGCGGGGTGCTCCGTTGCCCGACCGCCGGCGGCGCGCCGCACCCCACCGCACAGACTCGCGTCGTGTGGCTGCACCGCGAGGCAACCCCGCCCGATCCGGTCGAGGGGTGGATCGGCCGCGCGGCCGAAGCGAAAACCGCCAGGGACGCGGCGCCGGTGATCGCCGCCGGGGTAAACAGTCCGGGCCACTTCCTCCGCCACCTGTACGGCGAGCTGACCAGCCGTCACCCGGCCGGGACGACCGGCTACCGCCCGCACTCGGAAGGGCCGGTGTTGCTCGACGCGAGCACCGACCAGCCGATCGTGTACCAATCGACCAGCGCGACGACCGACCCGAACGCGGCGCGCGTCTACCGCCGCGCCGACAAGCGGTTCACCGTGTTCGACGGTCAGTACCCGCCCGGCCCCGGTGAGCCGTCCCCGACGGCGCCGACCGCGAGCGAGCGGCTGGCCCAGTGGGTCGCCGCCCGGCTGGAGCGCGTGCCGGTGTGGATCGACCTGGAGGGCGAGTACACCATTCCCGGGGTGGTCGGCGCGATCGTGGACGTCTGCCGCCGGTCCGACCCGGAATTGGCCCCGGTCGTCTTGCCGTTCGAGGAGCCGATCTCGGAGGCCGCGCTGGACAAGGCCGCCGACCGCATCGCGGAGGCGCTCCGCCGCGGTCGTTACCTGCTGGCGCTCGACGCCTTCGAGGCGTTCCCGTGGCCGCAGACGCACCACCACGGCACTTCCCGCGCGGAGGCCGACGGGCGCGACGAAGTCGAACTCGCGCGCCTCCGCCTGAAGTCGCTGAGCGACCTCCTCCAGCGGGTACTGGCACGCGAACTGGGGTGGTCGCGTGTCGGGCTGTCGGTCAACACCCCCCGCGGCCGCAACCGGACCGGCGGTATTGCCCCCCCCGCTCGAGCATGAGATGCAGGTGGCTCAGGAGATCGGCGCGCAAAGCCGGGCGCTGTGGGAGCGGCCGGAAGCCGCCGGGGAGACGATCATCAAGGAGGTGATTCCGGTCCTCGCGGCCGAGAAGCCGATCGAGCTGGGCGTATTCTCGGCCCTCGCGGATGACAAGCGGACCGATCCGACGGCCGCCCGCGACCCGTTCGCGGATGTCCTGTGCCCGTCCCCGTGGCGGGACGGCGACGGCCGGTTTCGCGAGTGCGGCGCGGACGACGTCGCGAACCTCGTCGGCCGGCTGTTTCTGTTCGGGATAACTTGCTTCCGCCGCACCCGCAGCCTGGTCGGGCTGCGCGAGGTACTCAGCCGACTGATCGTTGACCACACCGCCGCCGCGCCGAACGACGGGCGCGGGCCGGGGGCCGAGGTGGACAAGGCGCTCGACGACCTGTGCGCCCAGGGGGTATCTCAGCCGGGTCGAGGGCGGGCTGTTCTGGATGAACCGCGAACTGCGCGACCGCACCTACGTGCGCCACTCCCAGCACACGCGCACCGAGGCCATGCACGACATCGTCGGCGGCAAAGCGGCGACCCTTGAGGGGTTGGCCCAGGCCCTGCTCCTGGCGCTGTTCCAGGATTCCATCGCCCGGTACCACTACTTCGACACGTTCATCCCGTCGCGCGACCCGCGCGCGTTCTTCGAGTACGTCTACCACCGGGTGTCCAGCATCCGCTACCTGACCCGGCTGGTGCTGGCCCTGGAAGTCGGGTGCCGGCGCGGCGCGCCGCCCGGCTGGGCGGACGTGTACGCGAAACTGACCGCCGTGTGCCGCAAGCCGTTCGATCTGACCGCCACCGAGGTGTTCCAGGAGGAGGCCGCGGACAACCCGCGGAAGCTGATCGACGCCCTGAACGGCCGCCGCGTCCGGGAGGTGGCCAGCCTGCGCCTGGCGTGGTCGTTTGCCGCCCGCGAGCTACAGACCCGCGTCCCGGCCGAGCAACTGACGAGCTGGTGCCGGTGGCTGATCCTCGACGACCTGCCGAAGTTTGAAACCGCCTTCTACCCGCGCGCCGCGCCGGTGATCCGCTACCCGGACATCTACCAAACCTGCGCCCTCCTCGATGCTCAGGTGGCGCCCGAGATCGCGCTCTTGCGCCGCGACCTGTACAGCCTGTGGGCGCAGTGCCACCGCGAGCGGACCGACCTGGCGGGGGCGGTGGGGGTGTCGTTCGACTACATCCGCGCCGCGCTGCCCGCGCCCGACCCGAACCGGCCGGACTGGACCGGCCTGAAGGAGGTGGTCGCCGGCATCAAAGACCAGTTGCGCGCCCCGGAGTTGCGGCCCGTGCAGAGCGCCCCGGCCGACCTTGCCGCGCGACCGACCGACGACCCGACCCGCTCGGCGGTCGCGGGCGCGCTGGCCGCCGCGTTGCCCGACTTCGCCCGCGCGCGCGTGGGCGAACTGTTCGCGGCGCTCGCCGACGGGATGAAGGCGGTTCTCGCGCCGGTCGATCACGACACCGCCCGGCACGTACTCGCCGCGCTGGTCGATGTGGTGGAGTGCTTCGCCCGCGCGCCGGGTCGGAAGGCGGAAGACGGCGCGGAGACAGCGATGTGGGAGACGATGGGGCAGGCCGCCCAGCAGGTGGATCGCGGGTTGCACCTGCGCGTCATCTTGCTCCGCGCTCAGGCCCGACTGCCGGCGCCCGACACCGACCAGGCCGCACCCGCGGCGACATCGGACCAGGCGTTGAATCTCGCGAACGACGGCCTGATTGCCACCCGCCGGCTCGACCAACTCGACCGCGGCATCGGGGCGTCCGCGCCGTACTTCCACTACCGTTCGCTGCTGCTGCTGACGCGCGGCACGGCACGGTGGGCGGGCCGGGACGACGCCGACGCCGACAAGTTCCGCAAGGCGTACCAGGACTATGAGCGCGCCCGCGGCACCATCGAACCGGCCCCGGATCGCACCCTCGCGGCGCAGATCGACCTGCACGCCACCGCCTGCGCCCTCGCCCACGGCGACTGGTACCTGCGCGAGGACGAACACGGGGTCGCGGACGGCCCGCTGCTCTCCCGGTCTAACGCCAAGTACCTGATCGCGAAGGGGTATCTCCGGCGTGCGTTCGACCACCTGCGGAACGCCCGCCGGAACGTCGTGTGGTGGGGGGAGTACTTCCGCCTGAACGCGAAGTACAAGTCGCGCCGCAACCTGTGGCGGATCACCCGCCTGGCCGCGCGGCTCGGGCCTGACCCGGCGAAGGCGCTCGACTGGGTGAAGCAGCAGAACGTCATCTCTCGGTTCAGCGTCACGCTCCGCCAGGCGCTGGTCTCCGTCCGGCACGGGCGCGACCTCGAACTCACCCCCCAACCCGACCCGTGGTATCGCCACGCCCTCGACGAGATGCACCGGGCGTACACGTGGTTCGTGGTGAACACGTTCTTACCCCTATTTCCCAGATGACCTTCAGCTTTCGGCACGGCATGTGCGCCGGAACCCTGGGATTCCCAGC
>CANLGS010000641.1 GCA_947490035.1 Gemmataceae bacterium | reverse complement strand
ATGGCACTTACTTTGTTGTTTTGTGGCACAGGCTTCCAGCCTGTGTTGCCTTTAAAAACACAGGCTGGAAGCCTGTGCCACAAGAGTAAAGAAGCACAAAGTAAGTGCCATTGGGCGTCCCGCCTGCACTTTCTCCGAGGGATACGGGCGGGACGCCCGCACCACAACTGGCCGTCCGCGCGGTCTTACTTCTGAACGCGGAAGAGGCGTTCGCGGTCGGACACTTCACCGTCGCCGGGGAGCGGTTCGCCGGCCTTCTTCTTCTGCAACACGAGGCCGCGAACGGTGGACACGAGCTTCTCGCGGTCCGCGTCGTTGGAGTAGAAGGTGAACTGACCCTTCTTGGTTCCCGGCGGGAACACGGGTTGGGCGCCCGTGGTCGCGACCACGTAGATCCGTTCGAGGCCGTCGCCCTGTGTCGGCGTGGTCACAATCGCGTCCCCGTTGAGAGACGGAACGACGCGCTCGCGCCCCGCGACGAGGCGGTCGTCGGTGTCGGAATCGTTCGGGAACATCCGCATGACCTCCCCGGCGGGATCGATCCACCACACGGCCACGCGACAGTCGCGCTGGGCCGTCACGCGAATCTCCAGCGGCGTTCCGGCGGTCATGCGGATCACGCCGTTCGCGTCCTCCTTCGCCGCCGCGACGCTGATTTTAACGTCCAGCGCGAAGTCGTTGCGCGTCGCGGCCGGCCACGCGAGGTTGTCGCCCGCGGGCGGGTTCACGTCGGGCACGCCCTTGTCCGCGACCGGTGTGACAGGCTTCGACTTGTCGCGCGTCGCGAGGACGCCGACGACGCCCAGTAGCACGAGCGCGAGCGCGCCCAGCGCGATCAGCAGCGGCTTGCGGTTCGGCGCCTCTGGAGCCGCCGCGGTTGAACGTCGCCGCGAGGGGCACCCCTTCGAGAACGACGAGGAGCGATTCCGAATCGTCCGGGTCGCCCGCGAACGGAACGCTGATCGAGAGTAACACCGGGGCGTCGAGGTCCGTCTCCACGTCGCCGGCCGTCGGGAACGCAGGTCCGGCCGCGGGTCCGAACACCAGCGACGCGACCGCGACCGTGGGCGGGAAGCCCTGTCCGCCCGGCTGACCAGGGTTGCCCGTAAACTGCGGCAAGTCGCCGGGGTGGTTCACGAGGGCGAACGTGAGCTTCACCAGTCCCGCGAAGTGCGGGTCGTCGGGCGTGTATGTCAGACCGCCTGGGGTGGCGAGGAACGCGTTGATAGCGGCGAGGTCGCCGCTGAACAGCAGGGTGTTCCCGTCGCGCCCGACACCGACGCCGGCCGGGACCGCCGCGAGGTCGAACGCGAGCGTGCCGTGCGGCGCGGTGATCGTGAGCGAGTGGTAGTCTTCGGGCAGCTCGGCCGGGTCCGCGACCGAGTACCGGCCGCCGAGGTCGATCGGGCCGGCGCCCTATTGCGCGACCACGGTCGGCGTCGTGAACACCGCCGGCTCGAAGAACCGCAGGTCCACCACGCCGGCGAAAACGGGTTGCCGGTCGGTGAGGGCCGTTAGGTCCGAGTACGTCGCCGAATCGAGGAGGTCGCCGAACGCGTGGACGAAGACGCGCCCGCTGAAGTCGGACGGCGGCGTCAGCACGAGCGTGTCGAGGAGTGCCTGGAACGAGGCCGCGCCGGTCCCTTCGAGTTGCCACAAGCCCGGCGCGAGGGGGGTGAGCGCGACCCCGGCGGCCGCGAGGCCAAAACGCGCCGCCTCGGCCGGATCGGCCACGTCGAGCGACAGGAACACGTGCAGCGTTTCCGAGCCGTCGCCGTCGGGCCAACCGGAGACCGACAGGAACCCCCGCGGGAAGACGAACGGCCCCGTCGCCAGTCGGACTTCGCCCGTCGCGGCCCAGTCGAGGGCGACCGGAGACGCGTCCGGCGTCACGCGGACGACGAACGCGCCGCTGCCGGAGTCGGTCGATTGGAGGTCGATGACGGTCAGGACGACGGGCGCGTCGCCGCTGTAATGCGCGTCCGGTTTAAACGTGAACCCCAACACCAGGAACTGTTTCACCGCGTCGAGCGGGCCGGTGAGGGTGACGGCGGCGGTGCCGTTGGCGGCCACCGCCACGCCGAAGGACGCGGCGACGCTCGGAGACGACGAACGTGCCGTGCGTGCTCCTCAGTGTGGCCGCGACGAGGTAGTTGGCCGTGAAGTTGACCGAGTCGGAGATGACGAACGATTCGCCGCCGGTTTCTTGGTCGCCGATGAACTGGCGCGACACGCCTTCGAGCGTTTCGGGTTGTGGGTCGAAACTCGGGGTCACGACGACGGGCGAGAGAACCTCGCGGCCCTCGAGTTGTTCAACGAAGAAGAAGGCGCGCCCGTGGTGGCGTGTGCCGCGTTGGTGCCAGAATTGGTTCAGCCGTTGCCACCGGCGCATCGCGCCCCTCGCGCAAATCGGAACCGGGCCGGACGAGATTCCGTCCGCAGCATCAAGGTATCGTCCGGCCCGACCGGCCGACTACACCCGATACCAGCCGCGCCTCTGTGATCGGCTGTCTAAAAACGGTTACGCCAGGATGATAGCATCTTTTCGGCCCGAGCGTCGATGTTGTACCCCGGCCAACCGTGAGCGCGGGCGCGAATCTGTCGCGTATCGGGGTTCCGGATATCGTTGGCGCGAACCCGCGGGGATCGACCTCGCTCACTTCGTAGGCCGTTCGCCGGAGGTAACCGATTGCCGGTCGAACCGGGGCCAAAAGCGCGCGGGACTGCCCTTGTCGAGTCCCCACCACTGGCTTATATCTGATGTGGTCAATGATCCCCGATAGCTCAACGGTAGAGCGAGCGGCTGTTAACCGCTAGGTTCCTGGTTCAAATCCAGGTCGGGGAGCTTCAGCTAAGTCCAATCGGCCCAAGCCTTTAGTGCTTACCCCCGGGTGTTCCGGGGTGCGGTCCGAAAGCCTGCAACTGCGGTAGTTTACCGCACAAGGGTTTTCGCATGTCCCGCACACCGAAGGTTCCCGCCTACCGCCTCCACAAGCCCAGCGGCCAAGCCGTCGTCACGATCCGCACCGTGAGCGGCGCCCGCCGTGACGTGTACCTCGGCGTTTACAACTCCTCCGCGAGCCGGGCCGAGTACGGCCGGCTCATCGCCGAACTCGCAACTGCTCCCGCACTGGATCGACCAACTGGCCCCGCCGGACCGCGCGTTACCGTCGATGAGATCGTTCTCGCTTTCTGGCGTTTCGCCGAGGGGCACTACCGCGGCCCCGATGGGAAGCCCACCGACGAGCTCCGCGAGATCAAGCAATCAGTTCTTCACTCCAGTTCTGAGACACAATCGTGTTGAAGGGTGCCGGGTGTTGCCCTCTCCCCTTTGCGGGAGAGGGTGGCCGCTCTTCGCGGACGGGTGAGGGGCGAGAGCCTGCACAAACCGCGTGAAGTCTTCCCCTGCCTTCTGCTTGGCCCCCTCCCCTTGCGGGAGAGGGTGGCCGCTCTTCGCGGACGGGTGAGGGGTGAGCGACCACGCGCACCACGCGAAGCTCTTTCGAGTT
>CANLGS010000640.1 GCA_947490035.1 Gemmataceae bacterium | reverse complement strand
GAGTTCGAGCAGGCCGAGTTCGCGGAGGTGCAGCATCACTTCCGGCACGCCGCCGGCGAGGAACACCCGCATCGTCGGGTGGTTCATCGGGCCATTGGGGAGGGCGTCCACGAGTCGCGGCACACGCCGGTTGTAGAACGTCCAGTCTTCGATGGTGGGCCGCCGAATGCCGGCGTGGAACGCGATTGCCGGCGTGTGTAGCAGCAAGTTCGTGCTACCGCCGAACGCCGCGAACACCGCGAGCGCGTTCTTGAATGACGCTTCCGTCAGGATGTCGGGCGTGCGAATGCCTCTATTGGTCATGTTGAACAGCGCGCGCGCGGATCGCACCGCGAGGTCGAGCCAGATCGGTTGCCCCGACGGCGCGAGCGCCGAATGCGGCAAGCTCAGGCCGAGCGCTTCGCCGATGACCTGCGACGTGGCCGCGGTGCCGAGGAACTGACACCCGCCGCCGGGCGACGCGCACGCGTGACACCCGGCGTCCGCGGCTTCGCCGATGCTCATCTCGCCGTGAACGTACCGCGCGCCGATGGTCTGCACCTTGCCCGTGTCTTCGTGTTCGGCTTCGCCCGCCAGCATCACGCCGCCCGGCACCAGAATCGTCGGGTGGTCGTGTTGCGACGCCAGCGCCATCATCATCGCGGGCAGACCCTTGTCGCAGGTCGCGATGCCCATCACGCCGGCCCGCGTCGGGTGGCTGCGCATCAACCGGCGCATCACCATCGACGAGTCGTTGCGGTACGGCAGGCTGTCGAACATGCCGGCCGTGCCCTGCGTACGGCCGTCGCACGGGTCGGTGATCGCCCCCGCGAACGGGATGCACCTTAGCCGCGCGAACTCTTCGGCCGCGGCCTTCACCAACAGCCCGACTTCCCAGTGACCGGAGTGGAAGCCGAGCGCGATGGGCGTGCCGTCTTCGGCGCGCAGCCCGCCGTGAGTGCTTAAGATGGTGTACTCTTTGCCGCCCATGAGCGCCGGGTTCCAGCCCATGCCGACGTTCTGCGTCCAGCCGAACAGGTTCCCGCTCGGCGCGTGCCGAAGCAGTTCGTCGGTTAGCGGCAGCGCGCCCTTCGGGCCGCTCCCGGTGGTGACGATGGCGTAAGCGGCTTCGGGCGTGTCGAGAACGTCGGACGGCATGGGTGGTTCCTGGCGAGCGGGGGGCATAAGCCCCCCGAGTTGAGTTCACGTCGCGGAAAACGTGTGCGTAGACTCGGGGGGCTTACGCCCCCCGCTCGCCTTAGATTACACGCTCGGATACCATGTCCCCACCCCATCCCTCTTCATGGAGTCTCCGTGCGCACACTCGCCACACTCGCCATCACGCTCGCCCTCTCCGCCGGCGCACTCGCGCAACCGCGACCCGGCACCGGACCGGCGTTCGAGGAAACCAAGTACGGCACCATGCCGCGCCCGGAAGAACTGAAAGACAAGAAGAAGAAGGACGAATCGCCGACCATCGCGGTGTACCAGTACACGCTCGTCAACAAGAACGGCGTGACGCTGAAGTGCATCGACTACGGCGCGATCATCAACGAGCTGCACGTGCCCGACAAAGCCGGGAAGTTCGCGGACGTGGTGCTCGGCTTCGACAAACTCGAAGGCTACCTCGGCGGCCACCCGTACTTCGGCACGAACGCGGGTCGCGTCGCCAACCGCATCGCGAACGCGAAGTTCAAGCTCGAAGACAAGGAGTACACCGTCACGAAGGGCAACGAGAAGGACGCGCACACGCTGCACGGCGGCAAGAGCGGCTTCGACAAGCGGTTCTGGCAGGGCAAGGCATCGCTCACCGCGACCGGGCCGAGCGTCACGTTCAAGCGGACCAGCGCCGACGGTGAAGAAGGCTACCCCGGCACGATGGCGGTCGAAGTGACTTACACCTTGACCGATAAGGACGAGTTGGTGATCGAGTACCGCGCGACGACGAACAAGACGACGCTGTGCAATCTTGCGCACCACAGTTACTTCAACCTCGCGGGCCACGCCAGCGGCGACATCAAGGGCCACGAGGTGACCATCGCGGCGAAGAACTACACCCCCGCGGACGACACGCTCATTCCGACGGGCAAGGTCGCTCCGGTCGTGGGCACGCCGTTCGACTTCACGAAGGCAAAGGCCATCGGCGTCGATCTGGCGAAAGCCGGCGGGACGCCAATCGGCTTCGACCTGAACTACGTCCTCGACAAGGGCACGAGCGCGCGGCCGGAGCTGGCGGCCCGCGTGGTCGAACCGAAGAGCGGTCGCGTGCTGGAAGTGTTCAGCACCGAACCGGGCTTGCAGTTCTACTCGGGCAACTTCTTGGATGGGTCGAACAAGGGCAAGGGTGGGGCAGTGTACAAGCAGTACAACGGGTTCTGCATGGAACCGCAGAAGTTCCCCGACTCGATCAACAAGCCGGAGTGGAAGGACAAGTCGAACGTGATCCTGAAGCCCGGCGAGACCTACAAGCAGACGACGGTGTACCAGTTCAGCGTCGCGAAGTAGGAGCGCAATGGCCCTTCGGGTGCGCGCTTGCAACGCTCCTGAAGGGCCGCTAGCATTGGACTTACGCGGGCAGACTGTTACCCTGTTAGACCGCGCCGCGCTAACACGGACCCGCGCCGGTGATCGCACGCCGGGCGCGATGCGAGCGGTTCTCAGCGGCGCGATCGAAGTCCGAGTTAGACAAGAAGAGGCGATCCGATGGAGCCACGCTTTTGGACCTGCCACTGGCAGTTCCGGTACTGGCGGACGGATGTCAACCGCGAGAACCAACCCATCCGCGGGTCGGGCGGGAACCGCTACACCAGCCGGGGCATCCGCGGCGGGTGCGGGCACAGCGCATACATCGTCAGCATGAGTGCGGGCCATCTGTACCTCGGCGGGCGGATGTGCGTTTCTCGAATCGTGTCCCGCGCCGAGGCGGTTCGGATTCGAGGCACGGACCAGTTATATCCAGCGGACGAGTGGCTGATCGATGACACGCCCGAGGGCGGCACTCCCTTGCATCTGCTGAGACGGCTTGCCCCCGATGTCACACGGGAGATTGTCTGCATCATGGCGGACGGTGATGAGCGGGGGCTGTTCTTCATGGATGACGACAACTTGGACGTGCAGGCGACCCGCGGCGTGCGGGAACTCACGGCAGCGTCGGCGGAGCTGCTTGATCGCATCATCGCAATCACCGACGCGATGCCCCGCGACGGCCAACTGCTCACCGTCACCTCGGCCATGCTCGGGGCCACCGCAGCGCAAAGGCCGGCCTAACCCTGCGATGCACCTGACCCGGCCATCTGTCCGGTTTCTCGCCGCTCACTCGTTTGCCGTTCCGGCCGCGGGGGTCGCGGCCGGGCTGCTGAACTTGATCGTTAGGCAAGAGAGGGTGCACCTAGTGCCACAACTCGGAAACGGGGTTTCATGAAATCGGGGATTTGTGTATGTCTCCCAAACACCCATTGCGAGGCGAACAGATGCCAGGGACGGCGGCGAAAGTCCGAGTCAGTGAAAAGCAGTTGGTGGTCTTGCAGGAACTCAG
>CANLGS010000639.1 GCA_947490035.1 Gemmataceae bacterium | reverse complement strand
GGCGAGCGGGTCGAGTCCGATCACGTCGGTAATGTCGAGCATTCCGACTGGGCGGCCGTCGGCATCGACCACGGGCAGCTCGCTGAACTTCCGCGCCCTCAGCACATCCAATGCGACCGCTACACGGGAATCGGGCGAAATCACGACCGGCGAGTGCGTCATCACGCCCGCGATGGGCGAATCGATCAGGTTGTCTTCGCGGTTCTCGAACAGGCGGGCGAGGTCGCTGTCGGTGAACAGCCCGGAGAGCCGCCCGTCGGCGTCCACGAGCATGATGGCCCCGGTGCGCCGGCCGCTGTGCCGGACCTTCGCGAACACCTCGCGCACGGTGTCGGTTTCCGGCGCGACGCGAAGTTCGTCGCCCTGCCGCATCCACTCGGACACGACCGCGAGTTTGCGGCCGAGCGACCCGGCCGGGTGGAACTTCGCGAACTCCTGGGCGGTAAACTGTCGCTGTTCGAGCAGCGTGAACGCGAGCGCGTCACCAATCGCGAGCATGACGGTGGTGCTGGTGCTGGGCGCCAGCGCGAGCGGGCACGCTTCCGTTACCGGGCCGTACACGACGGCCGCGTCCGCGGCGCGCCCGAGCGTGCTGTCGGCGCTGCTGGTGATCGCGAGCAGGCACGAGGCGAGTTTCTTGAGCGGGCCGAGCAGCCGGAGGAGTTCTTCCGATTCGCCGCTGTGCGAAAGGAGCAAGGCCACGTCGTCCGGGTGGATGCTACCCAGATCGCCGTGGACGGCGCGGGTGGCGTCGAGCGTGTAGGCCCGCGTGCCGGTCGAGTTGAGCGTGCCGACGGTCTTCTGGCCGATGTCGGCGGACTTGCCCACGCCGATCACGGCGACGCGACCGCGGCATACGAACAGCGCGTCCGCGACCGCGGTGAAGCCGTCGTCGAGGCGGCCGGCGACGACATCGAGCGACGCGGCCTCCGCGCGCAGCACGCGCCGGGCGTATGCGAGTCGGTCGAACGGCGATTCGGCGGAGTCAGTCATGGTGGCACGTCCTTGTGCCGGGTGAGGTTCGGGTGCGGAGGAATAGCCTGACGCGGGGGGAAATGCAAGAGGAAGGAGTCAGTGGTCGTTGACTCCACGCGAGCGCGGTGGTAGGTTGTCTAACATTCATCCTTATTGCCCGCCCGTAATTGTGTACCCATTGTCATGCCTCCTTCGGACACACCCAGCGGCGGGCGGGAACGTGCAATCCTCGATGAGTGCCAGATTGCAATCGGCTACCAGTTGCTGAAAGTGGAACTGCTCCGGTCGGCGCTGACGCACACCTCCAGCGCCAACACGCGCGCCGCGTCCAACGAGCGGCTCGAGTTCCTCGGCGACAGCGTCCTCGGCCTGGTCACCTGCGAGCAACTCTTCCTGCGGTTCCCGGACTACCAGGAAGGCGACCTCACGAAGGTGAAGTCGGCCGTCGTCAGCCGCAAGACGTGCGCGCGGTTCAGCCAAGAGGTCGGGCTGGGCGACTTTCTGTTCCTCGGCCGCGGCGTTCACACGAACGGCGAGATGCCGATGAACATCCTGGCGAACACGTTCGAGTCGGTGGTCGCTGCCGTCTTCCTCGACGGCGGGTGGGACGCGGCCCGCGAGTTCGTCCTGCGGTTCGTCACGCCCGAGGTCGAGCGCGTCGCCCGCGACGCCATCTCCGCGAACGCCAAGTCGCAGTTGCAAACGGTGACGCAGCGCGAGTACGGCGACACCCCGCGGTACTTCCTGCTCGACGAGCAGGGGCCGGACAATAACAAGTGCTTCAAGGTCGCGGCGCAGGTTCTCGACGAGCGGTTCCCGGCCGCGTGGGGCCACACCAAGAAGGAAGCCGAACTGAAGGCCGCGATGAACGCGCTGGCCCACATCCACGGCGACGAACTCCCGTACCCGTCGGACTGAGCATCCCAATGCCGATGTCGCCGTATCCGGTGGTGTGCTATGCGGCGGGGTGCGACGCCCCGGCCGCGTACAAGATCGCCGCGAAGTGGAGCGACGGCACCACCGACGAACTCAAAACCTACGGCCTCGTCTGCGCCGCGTGCCTGGCGGCGCAGTTCGCCGCCGCGTGCGCGAAGCGGACCGCGTGCCGGCTGGCGGTCGGCGAGACGCTCGACGCGCCCGGCGTGTACGAACTCAGCCGCGGCGGGCGCGACCGCGCCTTGATCCGCCGCCCCGACCTCGAAGCGCAACTCTGCCCGTCGTAGGTCGCATGTCGTCGCACGTCGATTTCGTCATCATCGGGCACGGGCTGGCCGGCACCGCGCTCGCGTGGGCGCTGCTCCGGCGCGGGCGGAGCGTGCTGGTCATCGACCGCGAGCGCGGCGGCTGTTCGCGCCTCGCCGCCGGACTCATCACGCCGATTACCGGCAAGCGGCTCGCGAAGAGCTGGCGGTGGGGCGAACTGTACCCCGCGGCGGTCGCGTTCTACCGGTCGCTCGAAGCGGACACCGGCACCACGTTCTTCCATGAGCGCCCGGCGCTGCGCCTCTTCGCGACCGAAGCCGAACGCGTGCGATCCGAACAACGGTCCGGAATCGCGCAGGCGCCGGACATCCGTGCCGACTGGTTCGACGCCCCGCTCGGCGGCTTCGAGATGGACGCGGCAAGGCTCGACGTGCAGCGCTACCTCGATACCTCGCGCGAACACTTCGAGAGTCGCGGCGCGTACCTCGCCGCTGATGTTGGGTGGCACTCATCTCGTGGCACCGGTCTCCAGACCGGTGGCGGCTTCACCGGTCTGGAGACCGGTGCCACAAATCCAAACACAGTCGCGCCGATCGAACTGACCGCGGACGGCGTGCGCCTTCCTTCGCTCTCCGTCGAAGCGCGAGCGCTGATCCTGTGTCGCGGGTTCGACGCCACCGCCGACCCGTGGTTCGGGTCAATCGCGTTCAAAGCCGCGAAAGGCGAAATCCTCACGGTGCGAATCCCCGGTCTCGCGGAGGAGCGCGTGGTTCATCGCGGCATCTGGCTCGCACCGGCGGGCGCCGAGGTGTTCCGCGCCGGCTCGACGTACGCGTGGGAACCGCTCGACGCGCTCCCCACCGCCGACGGCCGCGCGGAGATCGAGGCGCGGTTGCGCGCGTTCCTGCGCTTACCCTTTCAAGTGATCGACCACCAGGCCGCGGTGCGCCCGGTGATCGACGCCGGCTTTCCGGCGCTCGGCCGACACCCGCGGTTCCCGCAACTCGCGTACTTCAACGGCCTCGGCTCGAAGGGTTCGCTGCTCGCGCCGTTCTTCGCGGATCAGTTGGCAACGCACCTGTGCGACGGAGGCGAGATCGAACCGCAAGTGAATGTGTTGCGGTTCCTTTGATGTCGTGGTACTGGCACTCTCACCAATGGCACCGACTTGTCTTCACCCGGAAGGGTGACACTCGGCGAACGGGAAGTTGGTCTGGCGTTTCCCTTCATTGTGAGTTCTGCTGGGTGAAAGTGTTTCGCCTGTCCGGGCAGGAGGCCCCATGACCACTCTCGCCGCATTCCGTACCCCGCCCCGCATCCTCATCCCCAAGTTGGTGCGGT
>CANLGS010000638.1 GCA_947490035.1 Gemmataceae bacterium | reverse complement strand
CGCGAAGACACCGGACCGCGTCCTCTTCCAGCACTGGGCCGGGAAGACCAGCGCGCGCGACCAGCGATTCCGCCTCGACGCCGCCGGCGCGCTGTTCGACGTGGTGAACGATCCCGGCCAGACGAAGAACGTCGCGACCGACCGCCCGGAGGACGCGAAGCGCCTCGCGACCGCCGTCGAGAACTGGAGGCGCGACGTGTTGGCCGAACGACCGAAAGGCGACACGCGACCGTTCCCCGTGGGCTACGCCGAGTTCCCGCGAACCGTTCTGCCCCCGCGCGACGGCAGCGCGCACGGCGGCGTGAAGCGCAGCGCGAACGCGCCCAACTGCTCGTTCTTCACCGCGTGGACCAAACCCGACGACAGCATGACCTGGGCCATCGAGGTGAACGCCGCCGGGAAGTACGAGGCGATCGTTCATTACACCTGCCCGAAAGCGGACACCGGTTCGACGGTGGAACTGACGCTCGGCGCGGCGAAGTGGACCGGCACCGTGAGCGAAGCGCATGACCCGCCGCTACGCGGCAAGGAACACGACCGCGTGTCGCGTGGCGCGGAGTCGTTCGTGAAGGACTTCCGCCCGCTGTCGCTCGGTGTGGTGGAACTGCCGGCGGGTAAAGGTACGCTAACTCTTCGCGCGACGAAGGTGCCCGGTGCAACGGTCGCCGACGTGCGCGCCGTCGAACTTATTCTGAAGGAGAAGAAATGACTCGTCGAACCCTCTCCCTTGTGCTGTTGCTCACGCTCGCCTCCGGCTTGCGGCTAACAGGCGCCGAGAAGATGAACGTGCTGTTCGTCGCGGCCGACGACCTGCGGCCGGCGCTGGCGTGCGCCGGCGACCCCTACGCCAAGACCCCGAACATCGACAAGTTGGCCGCGCGCGGCACGGTGTTCACGCGCGCGTACTGCCAGCAGGCGGTGTGCAGCCCGTCGCGGTCGTCGCTGTTGACCGGGCGGCGCCCCGACACGACGAAGGTGTACGACCTCGTCACGCACTTCCGCAAGGCGCTGCCGGACGTGGTCACGCTGCCGCAGCACTTCAAGACGAACGGCTACCACGCGCACGGCGTCGGCAAAATCTACCACGGCGGTTACGACGACGCGCCGTCGTGGAGCGTGCCGTGGGAGGCGACGAAGGGCAAGAACTTCGGCCCGGACGGGCAGAAGGTGCTTGCCGACCTGAAGGCGAAAGCGAAGGCCGCGAAGGAGGACGAGACGCGGGTTCGCGGGCTGCCGTTCGAGGCGCCTGACGTGGCCGACGACTACCTCAACGACGGCTGGACCGCGAACCGCGCGATCGAGATTCTGAAGGCCCGTAAGGGCAAAGCGGAGCCGTTCTTCCTCGCGGTCGGGCTTGCCAAACCGCACCTGCCGTTCGTCGCGCCGAAGAAGTACTGGGGCATCTACGACGCGAGCAAGTTGCCGGTCGCGGAGTCGAGCGAGCCGGCCAAAGACGCGCCGAAGTTCGCCCCGCAGTTCGGCGGCGAGCTACGCGCCTACCACGACATCCCCAAGACCGGCGCCGTGCCGAAGGACACTGCGCGGAAGCTCGTTCACGGCTACTACGCCGCGGTCAGCTACATGGACGCGCAACTCGGTAAAGTTCTCGACGCCCTTAAAGAACAGGGCTTCGCCGACAACACGGTGGTCATTCTGTGGGGCGATCACGGCTGGCACCTGGGCGACCACGGCATCTGGTGCAAGCACACCAACTACGAACTCGCCACGCGGGCCGCGCTCGTGATGAGCGCGCCGAACCAGAAGGTGAAGGGCAAGAGCACCGACGGCCTGGTCGAGTTCGTGGACATCTACCCGACGCTCGCGGACGTGTGCGGACTGCCGAAGCCGGACGGCGTGGAGGGCTACAGCTTCGCGCCGCTGCTGGACGACCCGAAAGCGCCGTGGAAGGCGGCGGCGTTCAGCCAGTACCCGCGCGGCGGGAAGGACACCGGCCCGCTCATGGGCTACGCGGTCCGCACCGACCGCTTCCGCTACGTCGAGTGGCGGAAGCGCGACACCGCCGACGTGGTGGCTCGCGAACTGTACGACCACAAGACCGACCCGAACGAGGACACGAACGTCGCCACCGACCCCGCGAACAAGGCGGTCGTCGACGCGCTGGCGAAGCAACTCGCGGCCGGATGGAAGAACAACGCCCCGCCGAAGTGACATGTAGGACAGGCCGCTGGCCTGTCTCACCGAGAAGAGACAGGCCAGCGGCCTGTCCTACATCAAACCAGGAACTCCCCATGCGATACCTACTCTCCCTCGCGCTGTTGTTCGCGCTCGCCTCCGGCTCGCGGCTAACCGCTGCCGAGAAGCCCAACGTCATCATCGTGATGACCGACGAAGCGAAGGCCGACCCGAAGGCGACCGGCGCGACCGTCGTCGCGAAGTTGCCCGCCGGCAAGACGACGCTGAAGGCGTGGTTCTCCGACGCCGACGGCAAAGACCTGTGCGGCGCGTTCTTCGTGACCGTCGTGAAGAAGTAACTCGACTCGTGCTTTCAGGAAATGTGGCAGGTGTGTGGTCCTCACGCTCCGCGTGAGGTGCGACGATTCCCAGCCTACCGCGGCCATTCCGATTCGGTCATCGGTTCGCCCTACTTCGGGTTCACGTCCCAGAACACGTCGCGGCGGCGCGGGCGCATCCAGAGGTAGAGCAGGAACGCCAGCGCCAGGAACCCCAGCCCGAGCCACTCCGGGCGCAGGTTCTCCGCGACCCACCCGCCGGCCCGCTGGTACAGCGGGAAGCCGTCGGCCTTCTGCGACTCGTAGTCCAGTTTGAGCGACTTCAGCCCCATCGTCATGTACGGCGCCGCGAGGCTCAACAGCCCGCACGCGACCGCGAGCGTCTGCTTCGCGACCTTCACATCGAGCGGCACCTCGGCCAGCACCTTCGTGCCCTGGCGGATCAACACCCGCGCGCCGTGAACGCGGCCCAGCACGCGCGGCACGACCCAGATGGTCGCGGAGGTGGTGCCGTCGGCAGCGACGGTGAGCGCGTGTCGCGGCGGGTAGCAGTCGCACCCCGGCAGCACCGGTTCGACCTCCACCACCGACCCCTCTTCGACCTGGAACGCTTCGCTCTGCGCCTGCTTCACCTTCGCTTTGACGATCTCCGCGACTTCTTCTTTGGAAAGGATGACGAGCAGTGGGAACATGCGGTCCGGGTTCATGCGCGAGTAGTAGCGCACGGTGGCGCGGCGGCTGGTGCTGCGGCGTGCCATCGTGCCGCCCGACATCTTCGCTTTCCCAGCCGGCGGCGCGGCTTCTTCCTCTTCGTCGGCATCCTCACTTACCTCGTCCTCAATGCCCTTCAAACCCTTTTTCACCTCAATGACCGTCTTGCCCAACGAGCGCCCGATGTCCGTGAGGCGGCCCGCCGGCGCCGGCGGCGCGAACGAACCCGGCGGCTCCGCCCTACTGCTTTGCACGACTCATTTTCTCTGGTGGGTTGAAGGGTGGTCTTTGTGTTGTTGCTTGGCTTGTTGGAGGAGTTTGTGAACTGAGGTGTGTGCCCCGG
>CANLGS010000637.1 GCA_947490035.1 Gemmataceae bacterium | reverse complement strand
GATCGCCGGTCGTCGGAAGATTCTTGCGTTCCGAGTTCAAATCGTGCGCGCTCGTCATTCAACGTAATCCATTAACAAACAACATTTTCAAACGTCCGGCCGAATCGTTAGCCGGACAGTTCTGGCACGAACTCTTGATTGCCTGTGTCGCCTTCCACGGCCTTGCCACCACCCACGCCGCCGAGTTGCTGGTCGGTGTCGCTGCTCCGCCGCTGTCGCCGGAGGAATCTTTGCGCAAGTTGCATGTGTCGGCTGGGTTCAAGGTCGAGCTGGTTGCCGCCGAGCCGCTGGTGCTCGATCCCGTGGCTTTCGACTGGGACGCGCGGACGTTTGTGGGTTGTCGAGATGGCGGACTATCCGCTCGGCATAGATGGAAATGGCCAGCCCGGTGCTCCCTATTTCCATGATCGTTGCGGTCATGGCACCTGAATGCGCACTTTCATCCGCTTGTCGGCGGCATGATCGCAGGAAGCACATCACGAAGGAAACAATCATCAATCAGATCATCAAAGGCCAGATCGGCGAGCCGTCGCTGATGCGATGGGGTCGGTCGGTTGCGTCTTTGAGCAGCAGGTCGTGCGGGATGCCCAGCAGTTCGTAGAGCGTGGCGGCGATATCGTCGGGGCGCGCGGGGAAGTCTTTGACTTCAGCGGCGTGTCGATCCGTGGCACCGACGACTTGGCCGGGACGAATGCCACCTCCCGCCCAGAGCACGGAGTAGGCTCGGCCCCAGTGGTCACGTCCGCCGCCAGGGCTGCTGTTGATCTGCGGTGTGCGGCCCATCTCCCCCATCACGATGACCAGGGTTTCCTGCAACAGGCCACGCTCGTCGAGATCGCTGATGAGCGCCGACAGCGCCTGGTCGAGTTCGGGGAGCAGGTTCTGGTCGTAGAGGCGAAAGTGATCGAAGTGCGTATCCCAAATTTGGAACGCAGAGAGTTTCGTGTTCTCCGGGTTGGAGACGGCATTGGTGGTGACGAATCGAACACCCGCCTCGATCAGCCTGCGCGACAGGAGCAGCACCTGCCCCATCTCGCAGCGTCCATAGCGGTCGTGCATCGCGGGCGGTTCACGGCTCACGTCGAAGGCGGCCTGCGTTGCAGGGGCGAGCATCAGGTCGAGCGCGGATCGCTGGTGACTGTCGAACATCGCCGTTTCGGTTCGCGTCTGATCCGTTGCAAAGGAACGATCGACCTCATTCAACAACTGTGCGCGGCTCTGTAGTCGGCTGGGACTGAGGTCGCCCAGCAGTTGCAGTCCCTCGGGAACCGGCAGCTTGCCTTCCCATTTCGGTGACGCGGCCATCATGCGATTGCGAACGACGGGGAATGGGTCGTAACGATTCCCCATCCAACCGCCGCCTGCACTGGGCGTGGGGAACCCCATGTCAAATAGCAACGTCGGTGTGAGCACGAACGGAGGCATACCGTGCATGGCCGGCAACACGCGTCCCACCACGGAGCCGTAAGTCGGGTGATCGGTGGCGGTGGGCCGAATGTTGGCGTCGGTGCCGGGCGAGTGTCCGCTCAGGGCGTAGGCCGCACTGCTGTTGTGCGCGCTGAGATGATGCGTGGCCGAACGCAGAATCGCGAAGCGCTGGGCCTGCCGCGCGAGCAGCGGCAACTTCTCGGTGATCTGAATTCCGGGGACACTGGTGTCGATCGGGCGATAAGGACCGCGGATCCCATCCGGTGCATCGGGCTTCAAATCGAACGTGTCGAGTTGCGATTGACCACCGTTGAGAAACACAAAAATGCAGTGCTTGGCGCGGGATTGCAGTCCGCCCAGAGCACGGCCTCGAAACAGATCCGCCAGCGCCAGCCCTCCCAGTGCCAGCGTACCAAACCGCAGCAATTCACGCCGTGGAAGGCGAACGGGAACCATCGGCTGTCTCGTGGTCGAGGTGGAAATCAGGAAATCGTCACGGCGCTGCTCCGCTGAGAGTAAACAACGCAGGAAGCCCCGTCCAAGCGCGTGTTGTCCGTTCCTGGTCGAAGTCGCCCGTAGTGATGACGGCGAGTCGTTTTCGTTTGCCCGGCGCGGTCTCCATCGCTGCGGCCAACGGCCCTCCGATTGATGCGACAGGAAAACCGCGTCACAGGAGCGGTCGAATCGGTTGGCCGCGATAGACGTGGTACGGGCGGCCGATGGTGTCATGGAACTCGCGCTCCGGGCCGATGCCCAGGCAGTGGAAGATCGTCGCGGCCAGGTCTTCCGGCGTGTACGCCTCGGTTTCCGGCAGACCGCCGTGTGAGTCCGTGCGTCCGATGATGCGGCCGGGTTGAATGCCGCCGCCGGCGAAGAAACAGGGAAACACATCGCCCCAGTGATGACGGCCGGGAGTGAACACCTCACCGAAGACATTTTTTCCGTTGGGAGTGATCGGCGAAATCCGCGGCGTGCGGCCCATCTCGCCGCACATCACGATGAGCGTTTCGTCCAACAAACCGCGCTGGGCCAAGTCGTCCAGGAATCCGCTCAGACAAAGATCGAGCGACGGCAGCAGCTCCCCCTTCAGATCGCGGAAGGCGTTTTGGTGAGTGTCCCAACCTCGGAGATTGACTTGCACCATCCGCACTCCGGCCTCCACCAACCGGCGAGCCACCAGGAGACCTTGTCCCCACTCTTGGCGTCCGTACAAGTCGCGCGTGCGATCGGATTCCTGAGTCAGGTCGAAGGGATTCTGTTGGCCGGGGCGCGACGCGAGAACAAACCGCATCGCCTGCTGACGATGAGCGTCCCACGCCGCCAGCGTGCCGAGTTGCTCATCACGATCGAGACCTCGCCGCATGTCATCCAGTTGCCGGAGCAGTGCGGTTCGGTTTTCCAACTGCGCGAGCGACGTACCGGCCGTGCGTCCGAAATCGGGCAGGTGGAAGTCTGCGTTGCGGCAACTCGAATTGTCCCACCACGCTTTCGGAGCACCGGGCAAACGATCGGGCGCGAAATTCGGATCGGCATGTCGAAAGCAATTGGGGCACGCGCCTCCTTCCGCGCCACACTTCGGAGCGAGATCGACACCGAAGCGATCAAACTGCGGGCCGAGGATTCCCGGTTCGCGACCGGGGTACTTCATCAAGTTGGTTCGCGGCAGTTCGATGACGGCTGGCAAGCCAACCGTTGCGGCCGTCGGCGCGGCATACGCCAGCATCGATCCCATCGAGGGCCAACTGACGCGTCCCGGTCGAGGCTGTGCAATCGAAGCGTTCGTGTCGCCGGCGGGAAGTTCGGTCGTTCCCGTGTGAATCAGGTACGAGCAACTGTTGTGTTCGTTGCGAAACTGCCGCTCGGCCACATGGTGCATGGTCCTGACGACCGAAAACATCTGGCTCCGCGCCGCGAGCTTCGGCAGGTGCTCGCAAAACAACTCGCCGGCCACGTGCGTTTGGGTGACCCCATATTCGCCGCGGATGGTGTCCGGCGCTTCCGGTTTTGGACTCCACGTCTCGTAGGGTGATGGACCACCGGATTGAAAAATGAACACGACCGACTTCGCCGTCCCCGGCCGAGCATTCGCCGTCGCCGCT
>CANLGS010000636.1 GCA_947490035.1 Gemmataceae bacterium | reverse complement strand
TTGCCCTCCTTCGCCCACGTCTTGTTGAGGTCGATGTTCCGCTTCAGCTCGGCATTGTCCTTCTTCCCGCCGCCGAGGTACACCTTCATGTCCGAGTCGTACATCGCCATCGGTTCCGGCTTGCGTCCCCGGTCGCCGGTCGTCTCCTCCCAGTCGGCGAGCTTCTTTCGCATCGCGTCGAGCGTGGCCTTGTGCTTCGGGTCGAGCGCGAGGTTGGTCACCTCGAACGGGTCGGCGGTCAAGTCGTACAGTTCCTCCGCCGGCCGCGTCTCGGCGAACAGCAACTTCTCCGTCAGGTCGTCGAGCTTCTTGGCCGCGTGCAGTTCCCGCAACTTCTGAACGACGGCCTTCTCGTCCTTGTAGCGGCACGGTTGGAGGTGCGGGCGCTGGTTCATGTAGTTGCGAACGTACTTGAACCGCTCCGTGCGGACGCTGCGGATGCGTTCCATGGTCTCGTCGCACCGGTCGCGGGCCGCGAACACCGCGTCGCGCTTCGTGTGGTCCTTCGCGAACACGTTTCGCCCCTGCATCCACTTCGGGATGTCGATCCCCGCGAGCGCGAGCGAGGTCGCGGTCATGTCGATGTGTTCGATCAGGTCGTCGCGGGTGGCGCCCTTCGCGATCCCCGGTCCGCGGACGATGAACGGGACGTGCGTGCCCTCGTCGTACAGGAACTGCTTGCCGCGGGCGTGGCTGATGCCGTGGTCGGTCATGAAGAAGACGACCGTGTCGTCGAGCAGTTTCTCCTTCTCCAACCGCGCGATCACGTCGCCGACTTCCTTGTCCGTGTACCGGCAGCAGTCGAGGTAGTCGGCCCGGTCCTGGAGGATCACCGGGTCGCGCGGGTAGTACGGCGGGAGCACGACGTCCGCGGGCTTCGTGTTCGAGCCGAATTCCTTCGTCACGCGGTTCTGCCAGTTCGCGTTCGGCCCCTGCCCGCGGTACTTCCCGCCGTGCAGTTGGACCTGCATGAAGAACGGCTGGCCCGGCTTGCGCCCGGCCCAGTCGTTGCCGTCGTACATCGTGCGGTCCCACTCGAAGTTGTAATCGGTCTTGCCGAGCTTGTCGCCGGTCGCCTGGAACCCGCCGATGCACGTGTAATAGCCGGCCTTCTGGAACAGCACTGGAACCGGGACTACATCCCCCGGGAGCGTGATCTTCAGTTCCCCACGGCCGCTGCGGTGGTGGTGCGCCCCGATCGTCGTCTGGTAGCACCCGGTGATCAGCGCGGACCGGCACGGCGAACAGACCGGGGCGGTCACGAACGCCTTGCCGAACCGCGTGCCGTCCTTCGCGAGTTGATCAACATGCGGGGTCCGGATCAGCTTTTCCCCGTAACAGGAGAAGTTGGCAGACATGTCGTCCACGACGATCCAGACGATGTTCGGCCGCGCCGCCGGTTCGGCGGCGCGCGCGGCCGGCGCGGGTGCGAGCGCGGCGAGTACGGCAAGTACGGCGGGTCGGTACACGGGAGAGCCTCCGGGCGGGGTGCGGTCACTTCTTGCGCGGGCCGAAATCGGTGAACGGTGCCCTCTCGAACCGGCAGTCCTTCTCCACGAGTCGCGGATCGCCGGCGTCGGTGAGGATCTTCGACAACTGACCGGCGAGCCTTTTCCGCGTCGCGTCGTGGTCCTTATCGCCGGCGAGGTTCTTCACCTGGTCCGGGTCGGCTTTCAGGTCGTACAGTTCCTCCGCCGGGCGCCTGGCGAACGCGTAGTCGAAGTGCCACTTCCATTCCTTGTCGTTCCGGTGCGCGACCAGCCAGGCCTTCGTCGGGCTGGCGTCCATGTCCGGGAACGCGGCGTAGGTGTTGTTCTCCAGTTCGCTGGCGGCGGGGGCGCGGTCCGCGGTGAGGCCCTTCGGGTCGCCGAGCGGGTAGCGGTCCGGCTCGAAGTTGCGGACGTACAGGAACTCGGGTGTTCGCAACGCACGCTGCGGATATGGTTTGTTCCCTTCCCGGGCGTCGCCCACGTGCCGCTCGCGCCCGGTCACGACCCAGGTGCGGTCCGGGTCCACTTGCCCGGCTTTCTTCGAAGCGAGGACCGGCCAAAGGGATTTGCCGTTCAGCCCAGCCGGGAGCTTGACTCCGCCGATCTCAAGAAACGTGGGCGCGAGGTCCATCAGGTTGACGAGATCGTCCACCACGCGCGGCCCCGGCACGCCCGGCCCCGCGGCGACGAGCGCCACGCCGGTACCGAAGTCGTACAGGTTACACTTGCCCCCGGGGAACCCCGGCGGCCCGTGGTCGCCGCTGATCACCACGACGGTGTTCTCGAGTTCCCCGGCGGCCTTGAGCTGCTTCAACAGCACGCCGATGAACGCATCGTACGCCTGCGCCTCGCCGAGGTAGTCGGCGAAGTCCTCACGGACCTCGGGCACGTCGGGCAGGAACTTGGGGAGTTTTCCCTTCAGCGTGTCCGGGTCGATGCCCCAGAGCGCCTTGCCCGAACCCTTGACCCATTTGCGGTGTACGTTGGTCGGCCCGAACCAGAAGAAGAACGGCTTCTTGGGGTCGCGGGCTTTCAGAAAGCTGCCGAAGTTCCCGTCCACTTGGGCCAGCAAGTCGGTGCGGGCCTGGGCCACGGTCTTGCCGTTTTTCACGGCACTCGTGACCGCTTCGGAGAAGTTGCTGAACTCCATCCCGGACTTCTGGTACGCGTACTGCTGCTTGCCGATCGGCGCGTCGGCCGGCGTGCCGGGGCTCCACACCTTTCCCGTCTTGCCGAGTTGGTAGCCGGAATCGCGGAGTAACAGCGGGAACGCGGGGATCGTCTCGTCCCAGACCGCACCGTTGAGGATCGCTCCGCGGCCGGTGTTGAAGAAGTACCGTCCGCTGAGCAGCGAGCTCCGGCACGGCGTGCACGAGGGGGCCGGGACGAACGCGTTGCGGAAGACCACGCCGCGCCCCGCGACCGTGTCGATGTTCGGCGTCTTGATGACGCTGTTCGCGGTCGGCTTCGCGTCGAGTGCCGCGTAACACGAGGCGTACCGGCCCCAGTCGTCCGCGAAGCAGAACAGGACGTTCGGTTTGTCCGCGGCGCGGGCGTGCGGTCCGCCGGAGAGCAGCAGGAACGCGATCACCGCGGCGGTTCGGAACGTGCGCATGGTCTTCTCCGGTGTGTTCTTCGTTGGTCCGGCTGCGCGTGCGGAGCGGAACCGGTCAGTCCTTCTTCTTCGGCGCGGGTTTGTCCTTCTCCGGGTTATGGTCCGGGTTCGGCGTGGGCAGTTGGGCGCCGACGGACTCGCGCCACGCCTTCAGTCGGGCGTGCAACTTGGCCGTCCGTTCCGCCTCCTTGGCGGAAAGGTCCGTCTTCTCTCCGACGTCGTCCTTGAGGTTGTACAGTTCGATCTTGCCCGTCTCGAAGAACTCGACGACCCGCCAGTCGCCGAACCGGGCCGCGGAGTACGGTGTCGCCCCGCCCGGGTGGTAGTGCGGGTAGTGCCAGTACAGCGCGTCGCGCTCCGGTGCCGCGCCGCCCTTCAGCACCGACACCACGCTGCCGAAACCGGCATCGTGGCGCCTGGCGCAG
>CANLGS010000635.1 GCA_947490035.1 Gemmataceae bacterium | reverse complement strand
TCGCGGGTTCGCCGGTCGTGAAATCTCCGTGGGTCGAGAGTCGTTCGGCGAGCCGCTGTCGTGCCCGACTCAGCCGCATGTGGACCGCCGTCACCGCCACGTTGAGCAGTTCGGCGATGGCGTTCGCGTCGTAATCGTGTGCGTACCGCAGGGTCAATATTTCGCGGTCCGCGGGTGCGAGTTCGTCGAGCACCGCCCGGATTTGGGCGAACTGCTCCTGCCGTTCGAGTTCGTCGGCCGGGAGCGGTTGCGAGGACCGCACGCCGTTGAGGAACTCCGGCGGTTGCGTCCCGTTCCGCCGGAACGCGCTCTTCGCGTAATCCTCCGCGAGGTTCCGCGCCACCCGCATCAACCACGCACGAGGGTTCTGAATGTCCTCGCCGCCCGATTCCCACTGCTTCCACAGCCGCAGGAACGCCTCTTGCGTAATGTCCATCGCCAGGTCGGAGTCCATCCACCGGGCGTAGGCGAGTGCCCAGACTTCGCGGCTGTGCTGGCTGTGAAGCGCCTCAAACTCCGCCCGCCGGGCGGAGCCGCGGGGGTCCGGGGGATTCGCTTCGCCCTTCGGCATCGTCACGTTCAGCCGCGGGAATTCGCACTGCCGTCGTCAACAATTAGACGACATCGCAGGGGCATTCTAACTCGTCAGAACGAGATTGTCCCGGTGGACGAGTTCCGCGTAGGGCAGACTGCCCAGAACCGCCGGAATGTGATCCGTGTTGAGTCCGCGAATGCGCCTCGCCTCCGCGGCGCTGTAGTTGGTCAACCCGCGGGCGACTTCGCTCCCGCCGTCGGCGCAAAGCGATACCACATCGCCCTTTTCAAACTCACCGTCTACCTCTGTCACTCCAATTGGCAACAGGCTTTTCCCTTCACTCACGGCCTTGCGGGCGCCGTGGTCGAGCCACAGAATCCCTTTAGGCCGCACGGTCAGCCCGAACCACCGCTTCCGCGACGAAACTCCTTCCCCGTGCGGGAGAAACAGCGTGCCGACCGGTTCGCCCGCGAACACGCGGTCGAGGATGCCGTCGAGCGAGCCGTTCGCCATGATGACTGCTTCGCCCGCGACCGTAACCAACCGTGCCGCCTTGAGTTTGCTCTCCATCCCGCCGGTGCCGAGGGCACTTTTCGTCGCGGCCGCAAGGCCCGTTACGGATGAGTCGATGTTCGGCACCGTCGGGAGAAGTTGTGCGTCCGGGTTGGTTCGCGGATCGTCCGAATAGAGGCCGTCCACGTTCGTCAGGAGAACGAGAAGGGGCGCGAGAAGCAGGTTCGTGACCATCGCGGCGAGGTGGTCGTTGTCGCCGAACTTGATCTCGGCCACCGAGACGGTGTCGTTCTCATTGATGATCGGCAGCGCGCCGTACTCGAACAGCGTGCTGATCGTGTTGCGGGCGTTGAGGTAACGAACACGGTTCTCGAAGTCGTCGGCGGTGAGGAGGATTTGCGCGGTGTGAATGCCGTAGCGCGTGAGGCATTCCTGGTAGAGTTGCATGAGCGCGGACTGCCCGACCGCGGCGCACGCCTGAAGGTGCGCGAGGTCGGTAGGTCGCTTGCCGAGGCCGAGTTTGCCGACGCCGGCCCCGATCGCGCCGGAGGTCACAAGCACGACCTTCCGCCCGCTCTCGCGGACGCGATGGAGTTGGTCCGCGAGCGACTCGATGCGGTGCCGGTCGAGGTGCCCGGTCGGTCCGGCGAGTACGTTTGTCCCGACCTTGATAACGACCGTTTGCGCCCCGGCGACGACATCACGGCGCACAGGATCGACCATAATCCGCCTCGGGAGCCGAAGGAGTGGGATAGACTTTGTGGTAACCGCTCAGGCGGTGGGGAACAAGTGAATCTCGCGCGCCACCCCAGGAACCGGGCCGGTCAGGTTCGCTGCCGCTCCGGGTTCGACAGGTGTTTCGCTTGAATCGTGTTGATCGGATTCCGCATGTGGAACCCGGAGTTACGCGGGGTGCCGGCACCGAACGAGGAGGCACGCGACCCGTGACGCGCGCGATTCACCTCATCGAACGTCGCCCGCGCGCGGTTCGCCTGCCGCGTGCGGAGCTCGATTTCCTCCTCGCTCACGCGCGCCACCTCATCGACCTCACGCCGACCTTCAAACGCGGCACGTACCGGCTCACGCCGCGCGGCTACGTCGGCTTCCTCACCGGCCCGACCACACGCTACGTCATCCGCCCGAAGATTCCGTGGCCGAACCTGCGGCTGCTTCTCGGACTTTCATCGGACGCCGCCGGCGACACGCGCGAACCCGAAGGCGGGTTGCTCGCGGTTCTCGCCACCGCGTTCGCCGACCAGCTCGAAGCCGTCGCGCGCGCCGGACTCGTCGCGGGGTACGGCGAAGTCGAAGCGGTGTCGCAGTTCCTGCGCGGCCGGCTCCGCGCCGCCGACCAGATGCGCGACGCCGCGGCACGCGCCTTCCCCGACCGCTTCCACATCGACGAACCCGTCTTCGACCTGAACACGCCCTGGAACCGAATTCCCCACGCGACCGCGACCGCCCTCCTCCGCGGTCCCGCGTTGCCGCTCGCGATCCGGCAGCGCGTCGAAGCCGCCGCGAACCCGCTCGCGGGCCTCACGAATGCCCCCGCGACCGACGACGCCTTCACCGCCGCGTTCGCGGAGCCGCGCGCGGCGCACTACCGCCGGCTGCTCGACGTGTGCCGGCTCATCCTGAACGGCCTCACGAGCGCCGACCCAACCGGCAACGAAACCGGCGCGTTCCTCCTCGACCTCGGCAACGCCTTCGAGCGCTACCTCACGGTCGCACTGCACCACGAGTTTGCCGCGCGCCAGGCGTGGCGCGTCGAGGCGCAACCGGGCTTGGCGATCGGCCGGACCACGCTCACGCCTGACATCGTTCTCCGCAAGGGAAGTGCCGCGCGGATCGTACTCGACGCGAAGTGGAAGACCACAACTCTCGACGCGAACGACCTTCACCAGGTACTCGCTTACGCCACGATCACCGGCGCGCGGCGGGTGGGGTTGGTGTACCCCGGCCGCGCGGACGCCCGCTCGCATTTCACCACGCCCGACGGCCGCGTGCGCGTGTCGCGTTACCGCGTGCGCGTTGTTGGAAGCGCTGCCGAACTCGCTCAGTCAGTCACGAAACTGGCGCGCGACGTGCGCCGCAAGTAACCCCGTTCCGAGTTTTGCGCGCCTGCCGAACGCGCCGGCGCGCGGTGAAGCCCGCGTGAAATCGGCCGCGAACCGGCCTTGTCGCCACTTGCGGGGAGGAAAATCTACCGGCTATGATGTGTGTGGGAACGAACCTGATCGCCCGCTCGCGCCTCTCCTCTTGACGAGCGGCCCACCCGGTACGTTGCCGAACGGCCGCCACGACCCACTGAGAAAGGCCGGTCCGCTATGAATGTCGGCTCGTACTCGGCCCTGGACTCCAGCGTTTTGGTGCTGAACAAGACGTTCGCGGCCGTCCACGTGATCTCCGTCCGCCGGGCGTTCTGCCTGTTGTGCAAGAACCTCGCCGAAGTCGTCAGCATGGAAGAGGGCCAGTTCTCGACT
>CANLGS010000634.1 GCA_947490035.1 Gemmataceae bacterium | reverse complement strand
CATCGGCCAGGCGTGCGAGTTCGATTACTCCGGCACGCAGGCGTGCAAAGCGCTCCGCGAAGAGGGCTATTCGGTCGTCCTGGTGAACTCCAACCCGGCGACCATCATGACCGACCCGGAGACGGCCGACCGCACCTACATCGAGCCGATCACGTGGGAGGTGGTCGAGAAGATCATCATCGCGGAGCGCCCCGACGCGCTGCTGCCCACGCTCGGCGGCCAGACCGCGCTCAACACCGCGATGGACCTGTTCAAGAAGGGCGTGCTGGCGAAGTACGGCGTCGAGATGATCGGCGCGAACGCCGACGCCATCGATAAGGCCGAGGACCGCCAGCGGTTCAAGCAGGCCATGATCAAGATCGGCGTCGCGGTGGCCCGGTCGGTCGTCGTCCACTCGCTCGAAGAGGCAATGAAGGCGGTCGATGAGATCGGCCTACCGTGCGTACTGCGGCCGAGCTTCACGATGGGCGGCAGCGGCGGCGGCATCGCGTACAACCGCGACGAGTACCGCGACATCATCAGTCACGGCCTGGCCCTCTCCCCCACCACGGAAGTGCTGGTCGAAGAGTCGGTGATCGGGTGGAAGGAGTTCGAGCTGGAGGTGATGCGCGACAAGGCCGACAACGTCGTCATCATCTGCTCGATCGAGAACCTCGACCCGATGGGAGTCCACACCGGCGACAGTATCACGGTCGCCCCCGCGCAAACGTTGTCGGACAAAGAATACCAGTTCATGCGGGACAAGGCGAAGGACATCATTCGCGAGATTGGCGTCGAGACCGGCGGAAGCAACATCCAGTTCGCGATCAACCCGGCCGACGGGCGGATGATCGCCATCGAGATGAACCCTCGCGTGTCGCGTTCGAGCGCGCTGGCGTCGAAGGCGACCGGGTTCCCGATCGCGAAGATCGCGGCGAAGCTCGCCGTCGGGTACACACTGGATGAACTGCGCAACGACATCACCCGCGAGACGCCCGCGTGCTTCGAGCCGACCATCGACTACGTCGTCACGAAGATACCGCGGTTCGCGTTCGAGAAGTTCCCCGAAGCGAACACGACGCTCACCACGCAGATGAAGAGCGTGGGCGAGACGATGGCAATCGGCCGCACGTTCAAGGAGTCACTCCAGAAGGCGCTGCGCGGGCTGGAGGTGGGCCGGTTCGGGATCGGCTGCGACAAGCGCGACCGCTGGGGCACGTCGAACCCGCCGTCGCGCGAGGAGATCAGCGTCAAACTCGCCAGCCCTAACGCCGAGCGCATCTGGTTCCTGCGGTACGCGCTGCTCGCGGGCATGTCGGTGGAGGAGATCCACGAGCGCACGAAGATCGACCCGTGGTTCCTGCGCGGGATCGAGGAACTGGTGAACGTCGAAAAGGAACTGCGCGCGCTCAAGTCGCTCGACAAGGTGACGCCGGACATCATGCTGAAGGCGAAGCAGCACGGGTTCATCGACCGCCAGTTGGCGACCATCTGGAACGCCTCCGAAGCCGAGGTGCGCAAGCTCCGCCGCGCGCAGGGCATCGAAGCGGTGTTCAAGAGCGTGGACACGTGCGCCGCCGAGTTCGAGGCGTACACGCCGTACTACTATTCGACGTACGAAACCCAGGCGAAGACATACGCCGCAGATGAACGCGGACAGGCGCAGATCAAAACCGAGAACACTTCTTCTCCTCCGCTCTTATCTGCGTCTCCTGCCGCGTCATCTGCGGCTCTTCTGATTGACGACGAAATTCGACCGCACAGCGGCAAGCCCCGCATCATGATCCTCGGCGGCGGGCCGAACCGCATCGGCCAGGGGATCGAGTTCGACTACTGCTGCGTGCAGGCCGCGTTCGCGCTCCGCGACAACGGCTACGAAGTCATCATGGTGAACTCCAACCCGGAAACCGTCAGCACCGACTACGACACGTCCGACCACCTGTTCTTCGAGCCGCTCACGCCGGAAGACGTGCTCAACATCCACGACCGCATGAAGCCGGAAGGCGTGATCGTGCAGTTCGGCGGGCAGACGCCGCTGAACCTCGCGACGCCCCTCCAAGACGCCGGCGTGCCGATCATCGGCACGAGCGTGGACAGCATCGACATCGCCGAGAACCGCGAGCGGTTCGCGAAACTCGTCACCGAGATCGGCCTGCTCCAGCCGTCGAACGGCACTGCGGTGGACGAGGCGCAGGCGCTGCGCGTCGCGCGGCGGATCGGGTTCCCGATCCTCGCGCGCCCGAGCTTCGTCCTCGGCGGGCGCGACATGAAGATCGTCTACGACGAGGACGAACTGAGCGCGTACATGCGCCGCGTCGAGCCGGACCTGTCGAAGGACCGCCCCGTGCTGATCGACCAGTTCTTGGAGAACGCGACCGAAGTCGATGTCGATTGCCTCAGCGACGGCGTTCGCACCGTGATCGGCGGCGTGATGCAACACATCGAAGAAGCCGGCATTCACAGCGGCGACTCCGCGTGCGTGATCCCGCCGCACAGCCTCCCCGCGGAGGTCATCGCGGAGATCAAGGTGCAGGCGCGGAAGCTGGCAACCGCGCTGCACGTCAAAGGCTTGATGAACATCCAGTTCGCGGTGTCCGGCATCCGCGCCGACGGCCACACGACCGAATCACCGAAGGTCTACATTCTCGAAGCGAACCCCCGCGCCAGCCGCACGATACCCTTCGTGTCGAAGGCCACCGGTGTGCCGCTCGCGCGGCTCGCGGCGCTCGTAATGGTCGGCAAGACGCTGGACGAGTTGGGCGTGAAGGACGAGGTGATTCCGAAGCACTACTCGATCAAGGAGAGCGTGTTCCCGTTTAACAAGTTCCCCGGTGTGGACATCATCCTCGGCCCGGAAATGAAGTCTACCGGCGAGGTGATGGGCATCGACGACTCGATGCCGATGGCGTTCGCGAAGGCGCAACTCGCGGCCAGTTCCAAACTGCCCGAATCGGGCACGGTGTTCATCTCGGTCGCCAACCGCGACAAGGACGCCGTCGTCCCGATCGCGCGTGGGTTTGCCGACCTCGGCTTCAAGGTGATCGCAACGCGCGGCACCGCACAGTTCCTGCGTGAGAAGGGCGTGCCGGTGGAGGACGTGCCGAAGATCGCGGAGGGGCGGCCGAACCTGCTCGACCACATGAAGAACGGGAAGGTGCAGTTGGTGATTAACACGCCGACCGGCCGCGGCAGTTCGACCGACGAGGCGAAGATTCGCGCCGAAGCGGTCGCCAGCCGCGTCACCGCGATCACCACGATCTCCGCGGCGCAGGCCGCGGTGGAGGCGTGCCGCGCGCTGAAGCAACACCCGCTGACCGTGACCGCGTTGCAGGACCGGTTTCCGCGAGTGTAGCCCGCCACGGAGTGGCGGGCTGCTCTTGTGGCACAGACATTCCTGTCTGTGTGTTTTCAACGATCCGCGAGAGGGCTAGAATCCAGGCGATTCGCGATACCTGCGCTCCAAGTCGGCCATGAGTATTGGCCGTTGCTTCTTGGATCGTGCCTTCCTCATGATCTTGCGTCGTTTCATTGCCTCTTGCTGGGATTGGGGCACT
>CANLGS010000633.1 GCA_947490035.1 Gemmataceae bacterium | reverse complement strand
TTCGGCCCCGCCTTGAGCAGCGAACAGGTCGGCTTCCAGCCGAGTTCGACACGGCGCATGAGAAGCTCGTCGGCGCTCGGCCGGTGGGTCCAGACGGCGACCGCCGCCAGCTCACCGAATCAGGACACGCCGAACACCAGCCACCGCGAATCCGGCAGCGGCAGGTAGAGGTCGTAACAGTACTCGTCCTGCTGCACGAGGTCGATGCCCGCGAACGCGATCCCGGCCGACGGCGCCCACTCCAGAATCGCTTCGAGGTTCCGCAACGGACCGACCTGCGCGGCCAGCGCAGAATCGGTCGCGGTCAGGGAAGCGAGTTGTTCGGCGTAGTTCACGACGGTCGCTCCACGACGGGGTTTCGCAAGGTGCCGAGCCGCTCGATGGTCAGTTCCACCACGTCGCCCGGCTTCAGCCAGCCGCCGACGGCGTCGGGCGTGAGTTCGAGAATGCACCCGGTGCCGACGGTGCCCGAACCGAGTACGTCGCCCGGCTTCAGTTCGGTGTCGCGGCTCGCGTGTGCCAGCAGTTGCGGCCAAGTCCAGTACATGCTACCGCCGTTGCCGCGCGAATATTGCTTGCCGTTCACGGTCGCGGTCATCTCGACGTGAAGCCGGCCGTCGCGGCACACGTCGCGCAGTTCGGTGAAGGGCACGATTCGCGGCCCGAGCGACGTGGCGAAGTCCTTGCTCTTCGACGGACCGAGGCCCACCGCCATTTCCGCCTTCTGGATGTCGCGTGCGCTCCAGTCGTTCATGATGCAGAACCCCGCGAGGCACTCCAGCGCGGAGTCGTCGGCGGGCAGGTCGCGGGCCGGCTTGCCGACCACGCACGCGAGTTCGAGCTCGTAATCGAGCGCGGCGCCGCCTTTGGGCGCCCACACCGGGTCGCCGTCGCCGATGATCGCGACCGGGTTGGAGAAGTAGAAGACGGGCACCTGATACCACTGCGGGACCATGTCCAGCCCGCGGTGGGCGCGACACGTCTTCACGTGCTGCTCGAACGCGTAGAAGTCTCTCAACGACGCAACGGGAAAGGGTGCCGGCATGGGTGCTACTCGAAGATTTCGGCGACCGAACACGTGAAGCCGGGGAGGTCGTCACCGCCCACGAGGGTTTGCGACGAGGTGTACTGCACCAGCTCGTGGCCGGCGCGATGCACGACGACGGTTTCCGTGTAGTAATCCACGATCCACACTTGTTTGACACCGCAGTCGAGGTATTCCTCGATGGCTTCGGCCACCTCCCGGTGTTTGTCGTTGGGCGACAGCACTTCGACCGCAAGTAACGGCGGACCGTCTACGAACGTCGTCTTCTTCTTCACGGTTGCTCGCTGATCGGCGGTCGCAATTACGACATCGATCCCGACGTTCGTTTCTGGGTCTTGCCGGATGCGGAAGTACGCCTCGCCGCCGTAGACCTTCCCTCGCGGTTTGGGCTGGGTTTTCAACCAGATGAACAGCAGCGCGGTGACGGTCGATACCGCGCCCGCGTGGTTCGGATTCCGTTTCGTGGCTTTGCTCTCCCGGAGTTCGCCGCGGAACAGCCAGCGGTCCACCTTCTTGCTGAACGGCAGTGCGAACAGGTCGTCGCTCGTCATCAACTTGACAGTCGTCGTTTCGCTCATGGTCGCACCTCACAGGGTTCCGCGTAACTCTTGCTCGCGCTCGATGGCCTCGAACAGCGCCTTGAAGTTCCCCTTCCCGAAGCTCTTGCTCCCGCGGCGCTGGATCACCTCGAAGAACACCGTCGGCCGGTCCGACACCGGCTTGGTGAAGATTTGCAGCATGTAACCCTCGTCGTCCTTGTCCACCAGGATGCCGAGGTCGGCCAGCTCTTTTAGGTCTTCCTTGATCGGGCCGATGCGCTCGGTGAGCGTGTCGTAGTACGCCTTCGGCACGCGCAGGAACGACACGTCGTTGGCGCGCATCGCGCGTACCGTCTTCACGATGTCGCCGGTGATGAGCGCGATGTGCTGCACGCCGGGGCCGCCGTAGTACTGGAGGTACTCGTCGATCTGGCTGCGCCGCTTCGCCTGCGCCGGCTCGTTGATCGGGAACTTTACCCGGCCGGTGCCGTTCTGCACCACCTTCGACATGAGCGCCGAATACTCCGTGCTGATGTCCTTGTCGTCGAACGACACGAGCTGCGTGAAGCCGAGTACCTTACGGTAGAACTCGACCCACTCGTTCATCTTCCCCTCTTCGACGTTCGCGACGATGTGGTCGATCGCGGCGAGGCCGACCGGGCGCTCGGTGCTCTCCTGATAGCGCTCGGGGTCGATGGGCCGGAAGCCCGGTGCGAAGACGCCGTGGTAGCGGTCGCGGTTGACGAACGAGTGCGTGGTGTCGCCGTAGGCACGGATGCTCGCGGTCTCGAACGCGCCGTGTTCGTCTTCGAGCACCTCCGGCGGGCGCGCGCCGGTCGCGCCGCGCTTGAGTGCCTCCGCGTAGGCCGCGGGCACGTCGGGCACGTCGAGCGCGATGTCCATCACGCCGTCGCCGTGCGTGACGAGCCGCTTGCTTTCGGGGTGCTGGTCGGACAGCGGCGAGGCGAGGACGAACGTGATCTCGCCCTGCTTCATCACGTAGCAAGCCTCGTGGCGCACCTTCGTTTCGAGGCCGGCGTAGGCGACCACGTCGAACCCGAACGCGTTGCGGTAGAAGAACGCGCTTTGGCGCGCGTTCCCCACAAAGAACCGCACGTGGTCAATCTTGCGCAGCGGAATGTCGGGCATAGGAGACCCAAAAGCACAGAACCGCAGATGACGCAGAGAGACGCAGATCAAGACCAAGAACAGACTTGTTTTGAAACACTGCCTTTGGTTTTATCTGCGTCCCTCCGCGTCATCTGCGGTTCTTATTCATGTTGTTACAGAACCGGGATATTGAACCGCCGCACCAGTGCTTCCAGTTCCCTTCGCAGGAAGGGTAGCGACGGCGCGATGAAGAAGTCCTTCTGCATCTGCGACGGGTCGTAGTCGGTTGTAATCACCACGTCGGTCACGAACGGGCGCCGGGTCGCGTGCGGCGAGAACAGCGAGTGCGGAATCTCGCCGGTGCTACTCAGGATACCGGCGCCGAACACCTTCGTTTCACCGCCCTCCTCGATCAGCCCGAACTCGATGCTGAACCAACTGAACCGCTTCAGCGCGAGAACCTGGTCGCCGTGCGGCGTGGTCGCGGCGGCTTTCCCGATGAGTGTGAGCAGTTCCGCGTAGTCCTGGTTCATGAGCGGCGGGACGTGACCCAAGCAGTCGTGGATCATGTCGGGTTCGGGCGTGAACTCCGGATGCGACCCGTGCCGGATGAATTGCGTGACTGGGAACCCGCGGTCCGCGATGTACTCGTAGAACGTGCGGTACGGCAGCGCGCCCTCCGCCGGGACGAGGCGCATGTCCGTCTCGCCCGCGATCCGCTCGCTCAAGGTGCGGAGTTGCGGGATCGCGTCCTGCGTTATTTGGAGGTCGTCCTTCCCCCGGAGGTAGATCGCGCACGCGTACTTGCGGTGCAGCGCGTCGAGTTGCGGCGACACCTCT
>CANLGS010000632.1 GCA_947490035.1 Gemmataceae bacterium | reverse complement strand
TGCGCTCGTGATACCGCATTTGCCACTCCTCGCGCGGCTCAGGTTCGCCGCGCACCTGCGGAATCGGCCCGCCCGGGCGCTCGTAGATGATGAACGCGTCACACTGATCCCAGCGGCTGAAGCGGACATCGATAATGTCGCCGACCCGCAAATCGGCGATCACGTTCAGGTGGGAATCACTCCACGGAGGAGCCATCGGGCCAGGTTCGGGTTCATACTTCGGCAACTCCCCGGCCGCGAGGGATCGCGAGAGCCGGAAGCAAAACGCGGGTTGACCGGGCCGCTAGATCGAAACCGTCGTCCGCGTGATCTCGGTCACGGAGCCGGAGTACGAGCCACCGCGGTATTTGTCGCCGAACGGTCCCCTGAGCGGATTCTTGGGAGCGGCCGGCGGTTCGACCTGGCCGAGCAGGACGGGCGCAGTCAACAGCGGCATGATGACGAACAGGACGCGGATCACGATAAACTCCTTTCGACGAAGGTTCGAGCGGTTCCAGTTCACGCGATTCCTTCAAGCTTGAACTTCTTCACGATTTGTGTCGCCGGTTCGAAGTCGAGAACGATCTTCCACTTGCCTTCCACGGGTGGTCCCGCCTGGAGGTTCGACACCTTCTCTTGCGATTCGATGACCACCCACTGCTGGCCGACTGTCGGCTGCTGGGCGCCGAATACCCCGTTCGCGCTCACTGCACCAGGGGAGAGTTTGGCCCCGGCCTTGATGGTGAACTCGCCTTTGCTGAGCCACACGTCAGTTAAGGTGACGTTCCCACCCGGCGCGTAGGTCATTGGCCGGTACGTGCCCCCCGACCATTCCACTGTCCCATCCACGAAGAGGGTGCAGAACTTCAGTCGGTTGAGCATGTCGTGACACATGCCGACATCGGCACCGCGATTGATCAGATTTCCCTTGATTGTGGCGGTCGGCTGGCTCTGCTGGGCACCGGCAAACGCCGGGTTCCAGAACGTGTTGAGGTCCGCTGTGGCGTTCGGGGCGTTACTCTTGGACAGGGTGATGCCGTTCACGGCAGTGAGCGTCGTGCCCTGCATCAGATCGATGCGGCCGTCAGTGAGTTGGATCGACGGAGCGAAGTTGGCACCGGCGACCCGCCCGCCGAACTTCGCCGTTGAATCACCGAGCAGAATGAGGCGGCCACCGGTGATGTCCAGGGGACGCCCTTCGCTGTCGAAGTCGCCTTGATTAATCTTGAGAGTTCCACCCGCCTTGATGTTAACGCCTTGCGCCCCGATGGGATTCGGGCCCTCGCTCTCGAATTTCAGGACCGGGCGCTGCGGTTGAGGCTGGGGTGCCCCAATGTTGAAGATGCCCAGATTATCGACGATCAACTCAGCCGAGCCGGCGAAGCGAATCGTCCCACTGAGGAACGTTGCCGTGCTACCGATCAAGCCCGTGACATCGTTCCGAGCGACCAAGCGAATCGTGCTTCCGGTCGTCACGGCGTTCATCGCACCGGGGTCGATTGTCGCCGTCGCGCCGACAAGATTCAGTGCGGCGTCGCTCGGGGTGCTGTTGAGTATGCCGCCGGTCCAGGTGAAGGTGTCCAGCACGGACAGGTCGGGCGGTGGAGTGATCGTGGTAACGGTCGTGGTCGTGACCGTGCCACCCTCGCCGGTCTCGGTGACCGTCGTGACGGTGGTGATCCCGTTTGGCTGCGCGATGGCGCCACTGGTGAGAGTGAACGCGCCGACCGAGAGGCCGGGCGTAGCGTCGGCGACGAGCGTGACCTTGCCGCTGTAGCCGTTCACGAGGCTGATCGCGGCGAAGTCGGCCGTGGTTTCGGTTAGGTCGAAGCCGTGCAGGTCTTTCAGGTCTGTGTTGCAGTTGGGAGCGTCCAGCAGCTCGCCATCGAAGATGAGGGTGTCGCCCTGCACCGGCGCGGCGGTCGCCGTGACGTTGGTGTCGAGGTCGCGCCAGTTGGCCGCGACGCCGAACAACCCGTTGTCGGCGGTGTTCGTCCAGACGAGGTTCGCCGGCACTTCCCGCGCCTCGCACGCTTCCAGTGACAGCCGGTCCTTCAGCACAGGAGACATTCTAACGCTGCTAAGAATGGGGGGGCAGTCGATCCGGCCGAGAAGCCGGTTGAGGCGAGACATGGCGCGGCGGAAGCGGAACATGGGTTCATCCTGACGTGGTGGCGGAGAACGGGCACAACTCCACCCAGACGATACACAACCACACGCACACAACGCAAGCACCGCGGACCCGACGCGATTCAGTATTTACCAGAATTCCGCGCGGATTGATACCCGGAACTCAACTTTTCACACCGGCGCGAAACTCACGCCAACAACCGCTGACCGCGCGGGAACGCGACGTTCCGCCGCGCGACCGCTATCGTGAACGTGGTCGAAGGACGCTTTGGAGATGCTCAAGACGTGAACGACCGGCGCGACCCACCGCCCGAACCGCGCGACCCGAACCGGCGGCGGGCGCTGACCAACATCGGCGGTGCCATCGACACCGAGGGCGACCGCATCGACGCGGCCCAACTCGCCCGCGCGCTCGCGGTTCCGCCCGCGACCGACGCCGACGACGACCCCGCACGCTCGCACGTCCACGGCTTCCACACCTACCCGGCGCGCATGCACCCGGCCACGGCCGCGCGGCTCGTGAGCGCGTTCGTCCTGCCCTTCGGGCGCGTCCTCGACCCGTTCTGCGGGTCCGGCACCGTTCTCGTTGAAGCACTCATCGCGGGTCGGAACGCGATCGGCACCGACCTTAACCCGCTCGCGGTCAGGCTCGCGGCGTGCAAAACACGACCGCGAACCGCGGCCGAGTTGCAACGCTTCACCGAAGACGCGGCGGAGTGCGCCGCCCACGCCGACTCTCGCCGCAAGGCGAAAGCCGGCGCGAGCCGGCGCTTCCCGCAAGAAGACATGGAGTTGTTCGAGCCACATGTGCTGCTCGAACTCGACTCGCTGCGCGCGAAGATCGAAACGCTCCCCGCCGACGCCACCCGCGCCGACCTCGAACTGGTGCTGTCGGCGGTGCTGGTGAAGCTGTCGAAAAAGCCCGGCGACACGTCATCGGGCGTCGGCACGCGGCACACGCGGGCCGGGTTCGCGGCGAAGCTGTTCGTGCAGAAGGCGCAAGACTTCGCGGTGCGACTGACCGCACTGGCGCGATTGCTGCCCACACCCACACCGACCGCGACCGTTCTTCTGGACGACGCGACCGAGTTGAAGCGTCTGCCGCCTGGTCCGGTGAGCGCGATCATCACGTCACCGCCCTACGCGGCGACTTACGACTACCTCGCTCACCACGCGCTGCGCCTGCGGTGGCTCAACCTCGACGCGACTCCGCTGGCGCGCGGCGAGATCGGTTCGCGTGCGGCCTACTCGCGCATCAAGCCGAGTGACGCGCGAAACGCGTGGGGCAAAGAGCTAGAACGCTTCTTCCGCGCCGCGGCTCGCGTGCTTCCGGCCGGCGGGCCGCTGGTGGTGATGATGGCGGATTCGGCGGTGGCGGATGTCGCGATTCGCGCCGACGAGGTGGTCGCGGAGGTGGGTCGTGCGTGCGGGCT
>CANLGS010000631.1 GCA_947490035.1 Gemmataceae bacterium | reverse complement strand
GGTCATTTCGGCAGGAATGAGGCAGAATCGCTGGGAATCCCAGGGTTCCGGCGCACATGCCGTGCCGAAAGCTGAAGGTCATCTGGGAAATAGGGGTCAAGGAACTGAAGTAGCAGAGAGCAAAAGGCGGAAGAGCCGCAGAAGAACGCAGAAGAACGCAGATTAAGACAAGAGACAGAGTTCTTCAAAACACTATTCTCTGCTGTCTTAATCTGCGTTCTTCTTCGTTCTTCTGCGGCTCTTCCGCCTTTTGCTACCCTTCCACAACGTCGATGACGACGCAGGAGACGTTGTCGCGGGAGTTCTGGTCGAGGGCGAGTTGGCCCAACCCTTCGGCGCACTGCTGCATGTCGGTCGCGGCGGTGACGAACGCCGCGAGGTCTTCGTCGGTGACGACCCCGGTGAGGCCGTCGGAGCAGAGCAGGAACCGGTCGCCGGCCTGGACCGGGATAACCGCCACGTCCGGACCTTCGCCCACTTCCTTGCTGCCCAGGTACTTCCACAGCACGTTGCGGAACCGGTGGTCCTTCGCCTCGGCCGGGCTGATCGTCTTCGCCTCCACCAGCGCCTGCGCCAGCGAGTGATCGACGGTCAGTTGCGAGATGCGCTTGTTGCGGATCATGTAGCACCGGCTGTCGCCGACGCCCGCGACGAACAACTCGCCGCTCTTCCGCCACACGGCCATGACGACCGTGGTGCCCATGTTCTTCATGTCTTTGTCGAGCGCGCCCATCGCCATGATTTCTTCGTTGGCCTGGACGATGGCGCGGCGGATGGTGGCCTTCACCCCTTCGGTGTTCAGGTGCGGGGTGAGGTTCTTGCGCAGCTCGCGCGGGATGATGTCCACGGACTTGCGGCTGGCGATCTCGCCGGCCGCCTGCCCGCCCATCCCGTCGGCCACGATGTTCACGGTCAGGTCCGGGAAGACCTTCACGTCGATGGAGTCTTCGTTGTTCTCACGGTAGTTGCCCAGCAAGCTGCACTTGCCGATGTTCAGCGTGAAAGCCATCGCACATCTCCCAGACGAAGTGCCAAACGGCACCCGTCGCCGCCCCGCCCCCGCGACGGAAACTGCCTTCAACTTACAACGCGACCGTGCGGCACGCAACGCGGGACGGGCGATTCGGCGATTTCGCCCGCCGCACAACCCGCGCCGGCATCACCGGTTCCGTTCCGGTGGTGGCACTCGGAGGTAGCCCACCCGCTCCCTGACGGTCGCGGTTCACCATCGCCGGGTGAACCGCGACCGTCAGGGAGCGGGTGGGCTGTTGCGAAACACCCGCCTTCCGCCGGTTCGCCGCTCACGCTACACTCCGCCGCCCCGGAATCTTTCATCGGGCGTGAGGGGAACCGCATGGACGCCGGCCGACGCGAACGGGTGGTACTGGTTCACGACTGGCTGACCGGCACGCGCGGCGGCGAGAAGTGCCTCGAACCGCTGTGCCGCAGGTGGCCGGACGCGAAGTTGTTCACCCTTCTCCACAAACGCGGCAGCGTCCCGGCCGCGATCGAAGCCACGCGCGTTCACCCCAGTTTCCTCAACGCGCTGCCCGGCGTGGAGCGGTATTACCGCTATCTGCTCCCGCTGATGCCGTTCGCGGCCGGGTGGAAGGTGACCGACGCCGACCTCGTCGTGAGCTTGAGTCACGCGGTGGCGAAGTCCGCGCGCCCGCCGAAATCAGTGCCCCACGTGTGCTACTGCTTCACGCCGATGCGGTACGCGTGGCACATGCAGGACGCGTACTTCCAGAAAACCGGGTTCGTCGGCAAATTGAAAGCGAAAGCCGTGGACGCCCTCTTGGGGCGCATCCGCGAGTGGGACCGGCGGACCGCAAACCGGGTGACGCACTTCGTCGCGATCAGCAACACGGTGCGCGACCGCATTCGCGACTGCTACAACCGCGACGCGGTTGTCATCTACCCGCCGGTGGACACGGACTTCTACACGCCGTCGAACGAACCTCGCGAAGACTTCTACCTGGTGGTGTCCGCGCTCGCCCCGTACAAGCGGTTCGACCTCGCCATCGACGCCTGCGCGAAACTCGGCAAGAAACTGGTCGTCATCGGCAGCGGTCAGCACGCGGCGAAGCTCAAGGCGACCGCCGGGCCGAACGTGAGCTTCCTGGGCTGGCAGCCCGACGAGGTGATTCGCGACCATCTCCGGCGCGCGAAGGCCTTGCTGTTTCCGGGTGAAGAAGACTTCGGCATCGTGCCGCTGGAAGCGCAAGCGTGCGGGTGCCCGGTGATCGGCTTCGCGCGCGGCGGGTTGGGGGAAACCGTGCGACCGCTTGGCGAAGCGAGCGACCCGACCGGCGTGTTCTTCGCGGATCAAACGACCGACGCGGCGTGCGAAGCGATCGAGCGGTTCGAGGACGCGCGCGACCGGTTCGACCCTCGCGCGGCGCGTCGTCAGGCGGTGCTGTTCCGCAAGGACCGATTCGAGGCGGAACTCTTCGGTTATCTCGATGCGGTGGTTCGCGGCGATTCGGCGGAAGTGCGAAAGGCGGCATAATCCCTACTGGACCACACCGGGGCGCGGTCGAATAATGGGAGTCACACAACGAGGAACCCCATGAGCGCCGCGCCCACTCCCGCCGCTCCCCAACCGACCGACGAACGCCGGATCGCGCCCCGCCGCCAGCCCGCGATGGGCACGGTGTGCCGGCTCGACTCGTCCGACGGCGGCCCGGCCCCGCTGGCGCTCGTCTGGAACATCTCCCGCACCGGGGTCAGTATGCTGTTGAGCGCCCCGGTACCGTCGGGCACGGCGCTGGCCGGCTATCTGGAACTGATGGCCGGCGACGCCATGCTGCGCGTCGCAATGAAGGTGATCCACGTCAAGCCGCTGGAAACCGGCGACTTCTTCATCGGCGCCCACTTCGAGCGCCCGCTCGCGTCCGACGAGATGAAGCCGTTCATCGCTGAGTGATGATAAAGAGAAGAGCCGCAGATAACGCAGACGGACGCAGATCAAGACAAAGAGAAGAGTTCTTAAAACACTCCTGTCTTCGGTCTTGATCCGCGTTCTTCTGCGTTATCTGCGGCTCTTCTCTGTGATTGTGAAGTTTGTCAGTTCACCACGTTCCGGAGCGGTTCGCCGAGCAGCGCGCGGCGGCACGCCTGGGCGCCCTTCACCCGCATGTCGAGCAACCCCTCTTCCGAGTAGAACGCGGAGTGCGGGTTCAGGATCACCCGGTCGTGGCACGGGTCGGACGCGTCGCGCCACGCCACCAACAGCGGGTGGTCCTCCGGCGGCGGCTCGAACGGCAACACGTCGATGGCCGCGCCCGCGAGCCGGCCGGAGCGGATCGCGTCGGGGATCGCGGTCGCGTCCACCGTCGCGCCGCGCGCGGTGTTCACCAGATACGAACCGTTCGGCATGAGGCCGATGCCCTTCGCGTCCACGATGTGCCGCGACTCCTCCGTCAGCGGGCAGTGAACGCTAATCACGAACGCCTGCCGGAACAGGTCGTTTAACTTCTCGACGCGGCGGATGCCCAGCGCCTTATCGATCCCGTCGTGTTCGTAAGGGTCGTAGAACGCGACATCCATTCC
>CANLGS010000630.1 GCA_947490035.1 Gemmataceae bacterium | reverse complement strand
GTTGGGCAACCGTGCCGCTCGGCTCGCGGCACCTACCGGGAGAACGCATGTCCACACGTCGCGACTTCTTGAAGACCACCCTCGGCACGTCGAGCCTGCTGGCCGTCGGCGGGGTGGTGCCGGAGTTCCTCGCGTCCACCGCGCGCGCCGCGGAGAAGGACGACAAGAAAAAAGACACCGTGTTGGTCGTGATCGAACTGACCGGCGGCAACGACGGTCTGAACACCGTCGCGCCCTACGGCGATGACCTCTACCACAAGGCGCGGCCCACGCTCGGGTTCGCCAAGAAGGAAGTACAGAAGCTCGACGACTACCACGGGCTGCACCCGCGGCTGACCGACTTCAAGCGCCTCTACGACGAGAAGCGGCTCGCGGTCATTCAGGGCGTCGGCTACCCGAACCCCGACCGCTCGCACTTCGAGAGCATGGACATCTGGCAGCTCGCCGACCCGAAGCGCGCGAACACCAGCGGCTGGCTCGCGCGCGCCATCCCCGGCATGAGCGTGAAGGACGCGGGCGTGCCCGGCATGTACCTCGGCAACGAGCGCCTGCCGGTCGCAATGCAGGGCGCCGACGGCGGCGTCATCAGCCTCGCCGACCGCGCCAACTTCAAGCTCCAACTCACCGGCAACCAGACGCGGCGCAAGTCGCTGATCGAAGACCTGAACGGCGACAAGGACACCGGCAAGGCCGACCTCGCCGCGTTCGTCCGCAAGCGCCAACTGCAAACCTACACGAGCCTCCAGAAGATCGAGGACGCGCTGAAGGAAGCTGGCGGCAGCGGTCGCGGGCAGAACCGCTCGTTCGTCAACGGCCGCGTGGTCACGACCGACCCGGACGACCTGAACACCCTCAGCGGGAAACTCAGTCTCGTCGCGCGGCTCATCCAGAAGGGGCTGGGCACGCGCCTCTACTACGTGCAACTCGGCGGCTTCGACACGCACTCCGGCCAGGCCGACCTGCACGGGACCCTGATGGGCGACCTGTCCGCCGCGGTCGGCAACTTCTTCAACTCGCTGCAAGCGGAGCACTCGGAGCGCGTCGCGCTGATGACGTACTCGGAGTTCGGCCGCCGGGTGAAGGAGAACGGCAGCCGCGGCACCGACCACGGCAGCGGGTCGTGCATGTTCGTGGCCGGTTCGCAGGTGGTCGGCGGCTTGGTGGGCAAGCACCCGAGCCTCTCCGACCTGACCGACGGCGACATCAAGTACCACACCGACTTCCGCCGCGTGTACGCGACGCTGCTCGACGACTGGCTGGAAGTGGACAGCAAGGGCGTGCTGGAAGACAAGTACGAGAAGCTGCCGCTGATCGACCGCAAGAAGAAAGCGCCGGGCGGCGGCGGGGTGCCACTGCAGCCGGGTGCGATCCCAGCGCCGCCGATCCTCGGCGTGCCGCCGTTCCAGCGGTAACGCCGGACTCGATCGAGAAGTAATTCCGAGGCGAGCGGGGGGCGTAAGCCCCCTGTTCATTCACATCTCAATTCACCTTTTGAGCCAACAGGGGGCTTACGCCCTCGCTCGCCAAATCAGGAGTTCCCATGCCCCGCCCGTTCGCATTCGCGCTGCTCGCGCTCGCGCTGGCCGCGCCCGTTCGCGCGGCCGATCCCGATGTCGCGCCCGAAAAACTCTTCCCGCCGACCACGCAACTCTACGTGCGGTGGGACGGCGTCACGGCGCACAACGACGCCTACAAGAAGTCCGTCTGGGGGCCGGTCATGGCCGGGCCGACCGGCGACAGCATTCGCGCGCTGCTCGCACGCGGGCCGAAGCTCTTAGGCGCGTCCGTCCTCGCCGATCCGCTCCTCGACGGCAAGCCGCCGGCCGAACTCAAGGCCAACCTCGCCGACCTGAAGGCCGCCGAGAAGCTGGTCGATCTGATCGCGGACAAGGGCGTGATCGTCGCGGCGGAGGTGCGTGAAGCGACGCCCACGATCAAGGGCGTGGGCGGCGCGATCACCGGGCTGTTCACCGGGAAACTGCCCGGCGCCGCGGCCGTCATGCCGGACGCGCACCTATTCGTCGTCGTGCCCGATGTCGGCGATAAGGCCGACGTGATGTTCGGCTCCGTCCGTCTTCTGATGAAGCGGACCGACTACAAGGTCGAAGCGTTCACCGCGAGCGGGCGGAAGGGCTTCCAGGTCATCCTGCCGAACGACGAAGGCGCACCGGTGCCGACGTACTCCGCGTGGTGGACCGAGGGCAAGCACTTCGTCTTCTACTTCGGCACGCGCAAGCCCGAAGCCGTCATCACCGAGATGACCGCGAACACCGCGAAGGGCGGTCTGACCGCGCACCCGCTGTACACGCGCTGCCTCAAGACCGGCACGTTCGAGACGGTGACGCGCGGGTTCGTGGACGCGGCGAAGGTGGTCACGCTGGCGAAGAGTCTGGCCGGGCCGTTCGTGCCGGGGATCAAGGAGCGCATCGACGGCGTCGGCCTCGGCGGGCTGAAGGCGGTCGTCTTCTCGAGCGGGTTCGACGGAAAAGAATCGCGCGCGCTCTACGAGTTCGACGTGCCCGGTGAGCGCAAGGGCGTCTTCAAGGCAATCAAGAACACGCCCATCGGGCTGGCCGACCTGCCGCCGATGCCGCCGGACGTGAGCCGCTTCTCCGCGCTCCGCCTCGACCCGTCCGCGACCTACGACGCGAGTCTGAGTCTCGTCGAGTTCCTCACGATGAACCAGGAGTTCGGCGTGGAAGAGGGCGCGAAGAAAGACCCCGCGGCGCTGGTCAAGGCGCGCAAGGAGTACCTCGACCGCGAAGCCGACAAGTTCCTCGGCGTCTCGATCAAGGACGATTTGCTGCCGCACCTGGGCGACAAGTTCGTGACGTTCCAGAGTCCGACGGAGGGGCTGTCGGTGTTCGGCACGGTCATCTGCGTTTCGCTCAAAGACCCGGCGAAGGTGAAGGCCGCGACCGACCGCATCCAGCGCGCGCTCGAGGGCATCGCGAACAGCCCGATCAAGGTGCGGAAGAAGGTGCTCAAGGGCGTGGAGATTCGCGAGTTCTACGCCCGCGGGTTCGGCGTCGTCACGCCGAGTTACGCGATCGTCGGCGACTGGCTGGTGGTCGCGGCGCACCCGCAGGCGGTGCAGGGCGTGGTGCTGCGCGCGAAGGGCGACCTGGAGAAGTGGAAGCCGGACGCCGACACCGCGAAGCGGCTCGCGAAGATGCCGCAGGACGGCTGCGGCCTCCAGTTCTGCAACCCGAAGTCGGTGGCGCAGAACCTGTGCTGCGTCGGACCGCTGTTCCTCGGCACGCTCGCCCTGCGGAACCAGTTCAACGAGAACCCGGAGACCGACTTCGACCCGATCGACGTGAGCCTCGTGCCGAACGCGCACGAACTGAGCCGGCACCTGTTCCCGAACCTGACGATCACGCGCGACAACGGCAAGACGATCAGCATCGAGGTGAACGAGTCGTTCAGTCTGCCGCTCGAAGTGATCGGGCTGGAACCGCTCATCATCCTCGGCTCCTTCGCGGGCCTGGCGTTCTGAGCAAATGGGTTATTGTTAGCCGCAAGCCGAAGGCGAGCGCGCACCCTCCGCGCGGAGGGTGC
>CANLGS010000629.1 GCA_947490035.1 Gemmataceae bacterium | reverse complement strand
CGCCGGTGGCAACTCGACGCCCGCCGCGTCAGCTACGGTGGCTTGAAAGACCGCCACGCGGTCACGTCGCAACACATCACGGTCTTCCGCGGCCCCAAGCGAAACTTGTCCCACGAGCGCGTCACCGTCACCTACCTCGGCCAGCGCGCCGAACCGTTCACCGCGCACGACATCCGCGCGAACCGCTTCGCGGTGACGATGCGCGCGATGAGTGACATCGCGGTGTCACACGCGGAAGCCGCGCTCCGCGAGGTGGCCGACGCGGGTCTACCGAATTACTTCGACGACCAGCGCTTCGGCTCGGTGGGCGAAGGCGAAGAGTTCGTCGCGAAGGAGATGGTGTTCGGCCGGTTCGAGCGGGCGCTGTGGCTGGCGCTCGCGGCGCCTTACGAGTTCGACCGGGCCGACGCGAAGCGCGAAAAGGCCACGCTCATCGAGTTGTGGGGCAAGTGGCCGGAGTGTCAGGCGAAGCTCCCGAAGGGCCACGCGCGAAGTCTGGTGAGCTACCTAGCGGCGCATCCGACCGACTTCAAAGGCGCGGTCGCACGCCTCCGCCCGGAGTTGCAAGGGCTGTACCTCTCCGCGTACCAGAGCTACCTGTGGAACAAGATGCTCGCGGCGTGGCTGACGAATACGCTCGGCGCCGCGAACCTCACCGACGTGGAACTCAAGCTCGGTGATGTACCCGCGCCGGTGCGCGTTCCGGAAGAACACCGCGCCGCGTGGGAGTCGCTCACGCTGCCGCTGCCCTCGGCTCGCGTGAAGCCGGAGCAGGGCGCGCCGTGGCTTCCCATCGTCGAAGAGGTGCTGAAGGCGGAAGGCTTGCTGCTCGCGGAGTTGAAGGTGAAAGGGATGCAGAAGCCGTTCTTCTCGAAGGGCGACCGCCCCGCGAGCGTGCGCCCAGAGAATCTGACGCACACCGCGGACGCCGACGAGTTGAACAAGGGCCGAAGAAAGCTCGTGCTTCGCTTCGACCTCCCCCGCGGCAGCTATGCGACGATGCTGGTGAAGAGGGTTTCCGCTTTTGATGAACCGCGACCGTAAGGGAGCGGGTGGCATTCGCGGGTGTTGTACTCGCGACGAATGCCACCCGCTCCCTTACGGTCGCGGTTCACCGGCGCTACTTCCCCTTCGCCAACTCCTTGAACGCGTTGCAAATCACGGGCGCGGCTTCGGGGCCGACGCTGTTCATCTCGCCGTATTGGGCCTTCTTCAAGCCGTAGCAGAACGGCGGCTTCTCGTCCCACTGGCGCTTCGGGATGAAGTACCCCAACTCGTCGTTCGCCAAGCCAATTAACATGCGGTGCTTCGACTTCAATTGGTCGTAGATGGCGGGTTCGGCGGGCGCGTCGGGGAAGTCCGCGCCGGGGTCGGCGGGCGTTTGCACCTTGTTCAGCACCAACTCCGGGTAGATCTCGCCCGGCATCGCGGCAATCTCCAGGTCGCCGAGTTTCAGGTAGCCCACCTCGGTCTTCACCGCGATGGGCTTGCTCACGTCCTTCGTCGCGGTGAACTTCTTGGGCGTGGGCGTCCCTTCCCAAAGGTACATCGTGCGGTCGAGCGTGCCGAACGACCACGCGAGCCGGTAGATGCTGTTATCGACGGGGACGAGCAGTTCGCGCGTGCGGATGTCGAACGGCGTCAGCGTGATCGGCACCGCGGATTTCAGCGCCTTCTCCGCGAGCATCCCGACTAACCGGCCGTAACGCTCGGCCTTCTCGAACGTGCCGTCCTTCAACTCCTTGCCCTTCTCGTCCTTCACCGTCAGGCCGAGCGTGGTCATGAGGCCGCCGACGGTGCCGGTGAAGTACGCGACCGGGCACTTCTGCGTTTCGCGAAGCTGCTTCACCGTGTAGTAGATGAAGTCCGCGGTGACCTCGGTGTTCTTCGAGTCGAGCGATTCCGGGTGGCAGTTCCACTGCACCAGGACGCCGAGCGGCTTGTCCGTCTTCGGCTGGCGGAACTGCAACACCACCAGCTCGTCGTGCTTCACGACCGGCAAGCGGTTGTCGTTGAGCAAGTCGGGGTCGCTCGCCTTGCCGATGCGCACGGTCGCGGGCGTGCGGGCCTTGTCCGCGGCCTTGACCGCTTCGGCGCAGCCCTCTTCTACCTTCTTGAGGTAGTCCTTATCGACGCCGCTCTGAACGGGTGACGGCCCCCACAAGCCGAGCGTGTCCGGGCCTTCGTGGTTGTGGGTCGCGGAGACGAGCACGTACTTGAAGCCGGTCAGCTTCTCGCGCACGCGCTCGACGCTGGGCAGGAACAGCCCGACCACATCGACGGACACGAACGCGACCTTCTCGTCGCCGTCGGCCATTACAACCGCACGCGCCATGATCGCATCATGCACTTTCGTGGCCTTGCGGTTCTGGCCGAACCCCGCGAGGTAGACGGGCTTCTTTCCGATTTCGGGCGTGAGGTCGGCTTCGCCGAACCCGACCGTGAACTCGCCTGCGAAGCCGGGAAGGGTAAGAGCCGCGAGCGCGACGAGGGAGAGGGCGAATCGCATGGGAAGCCTTTGTAAGAGAGAAGAGCCGCAGATCACGCAGAGAAACGCAGATCAAGACAGCAGAGGCAGAGTGTTTTCAAGAACTCCGTTTTCTTGTTTTGATCTGCGTTCTTCTGCGCGATCTGCGGCTCTTATTTGTTCGACCCGCGCATGTAGCGGATGCTCTCTCGCGCGATCGTGTCGGGGTCGGGCGAGTAGTCGAACACTTCCACCGACACCCAGCCGGTGTAGTTCACGTCCGCGAGCGCCTGGAAGATCGGCTTGAAGTCGGTGGTGCCGAAGCCGGGGCCGCGCTTGTTCGGGTCGTTCGCGTGGAAGTGGTGCATGTACTCGCGGTTCGCCCGGATCACGTCCGGCGTCAGCGCGGACTCCACCGACATCGCCTTCACGTCGAGGTGCAGTTTCACGAACGGGTGCGCCAGCTTCCGCGCCAGCGCGACGCCTTCCGCCGCACTCGTCATGAAGTTGGTTTCGGCCGGCGTGAGCGGTTCGAGGCACAGGTAGACGCGGTCGCGCTCCAGCGCCGGCAGGCAGTGCCGCAGCGTGTCGAGCGCGAAGTCGTCGCCCTGCTCGCGCGTCATGCCTTCCGCGAGGTTACGCTGCACGGGCGAGCCGAGCACGAGGATGTCGCCGCCCATGTCCGCGGCCGCGTGCGACAGCTCCGCGAGGTACTCGCCGGTGCGCTTGCGGACTGCGGCATCCGGCGATGTCAGGTGGAAGCCCTCCGTTTTCGCCAAGAGCCAGTGCAGCCCGATGATCTTCACGCCCGCGGCTTCGGCCTGTGTGCGGAGTTCGGTCCGGCGCGCGGCGCTCACGTCGGTGATCCGCGGCGCGAGCGTGAACGGCGCCATTTCCAACCCGGTGTAGCCCAGCTCCGCGACGCGTGCGCAGACCCGGGCGTGGTCCCAGCCCTCGAACGTCTCGTTGCAGATCGCGTACTTCATGGGAATGTTACCTCGCGCTGCGGGCGCTTCGCCTCGGTCGGGTCGATCACTGTCAACTTGATCGTCTTCTGGCCCTTCGCGGCGGCGTAGAACTCGGCCGGGCTGGTG
>CANLGS010000628.1 GCA_947490035.1 Gemmataceae bacterium | reverse complement strand
GCTTCAGAAGACCGGCGACCTGCCGGGCGCGATCCGCGAGTACCGCCGGGCGGTCGAACTCGATAAGGAGTACGCCCCGGCGCACTTCAACTTGGGCGCCGCGCTGGGCATCAGCGGCGACGAGGCGGGCCGCACGGCCGGCTTCCGCGAAGCGGCGAGGCTCGACCCGAAGATGTACGGCGAACTGCTCAAGAAACTTCCGCCCGACGGGTGATGGCGCTCGGCTCCTACCCCCGTGACGAACGCCGGACCGCGGCCCGGTCGCAGCCCGCCGCGGCGGCGCGCACGTCCGGCGGGCACGTCCTCCGCAACACCGCGTGGCACATCATCGCGGTGCCGAGGTTCTGGTCCGGTTCCGCCTCGCCCAGCGAGTAGACCGCACGGCACTCGTCCGGCGTGAGCCGCTCGCGTTCCTCCGACCAGTCGCGAAACGCAGCCCAGAGCCAGTGCCGCACGGGGCAATCAGGGGCAGCGAGCGCGGCGCGCGCGAAGTACGCGGCGCTCTCGTCGGTGACCACACCGGCCACGAACCACGCGGGCGGGAATAGCGGCGAAGGGTTCATCCGATGTGCGCGGCGCGCCCGGGCAGCGGGTACACTTCCATCATGCCGTAGGCGGTGTCGCTCATCCCGAGCGCGCGATAGGTCGCCTGCGCGCGGGTGTTGTCTCGCTCGAAATAGAGGCGCAGCCCGATCACGGTCGGGTCGTTGATCGCTTGCTGTTCGATGGCGAGATACAGCGCGCGGAACACGCCGCCGCGGCGCGCGTCTTCGCGCACGTACACGCTCTGCACCCACCAGAACCAGCCGTTGCGCCAGTCGCTCCACTCGAACGTGACCATCATCTGACCGACCACCTCGCCGTCGCGTTCGGCCACGGTGTAGAACCCGCGTGCGGGTTCGGCGAGGACCGCGCCCACGCCGGACGCGAGCACCGCGGGGTCGAGTTGTTTGTGCTCCGTCTCCGCCGCGATCGCGATGTTGAACGCCACCAGCACCACTTCGTCAGCGGTGGTCGCGCGGCGGATGGTCAGGTTCATGTGGTTCCCCGGTTGTGGTCCGGTGCTTCCCGTTTCGGCGCGGTACGCTAAGACAAGTTCGACACACGAGGGACCGACCGTGGATCTCAGAGCGTACATCCGCGACGTGCCGGACTTCCCCAAGCCCGGCGTTCTGTTCAAGGACATCATGCCGCTGCTCGGCAGCCCGGAGGCGTTCGCGTTTGCGATCGCCGAACTCGCCGCGCACTACCAGGGCGCCGACATCGACGCGGTCGCGGCGGCCGAGGCTCGCGGGTTCCTGTTCGCGGCGCCGATGGCGCTGGCGCTGAAGAAGCCGCTGATCCCGCTGCGCAAGCCGGGCAAACTGCCGGGCGCCACGCACAGTTTCAAATACGACCTCGAGTACGGTTCGGCCGAACTGCACGTCCACGCGGACGCCATCGCGCCCCGCGCGCGGGTACTCATCGTCGACGACGTGCTGGCGACCGGCGGCACGATGGCCGCGGCGTGTCAGCTCGTCGAGCGCGCCGGCGGCACCGTGGCCGGGTGCGCGTTCCTCATCGAGTTGGGCTTCCTGAACGGCCGCCGGCCGCTCGCCGCACGCGACATCTTCAGCCTCCTGACCTACTGACTTCGTTCACCCGGAGCGGCCATGGCGCGCGACCCGCACGACGACTACTACCACGACGACCCGGACCGCGACGAGCGCGAGCGCGACCCTGGCGACGACCGGCGGTCCGACCGCGCCCGGCGCGCGATCGAGGCCGCCCGCGGTCGGGTCGCCGCGCCCGCACTGTTCCTCATCTTCAACGGGCTGTTCGGCCTCGTGTGCGTCGGGCTGCTGTCGGTGCCGATGATCTTCCAGCCGGAGATGATCGTCAAGCTCATGCGCGATCTGGCCGCGCAGCAGCCGCCCGGCCCGCAGCGCCAGGACGCCGAACGGCGGGCGGACCAGATCGAACAGCAGATCCAACAGAACCCGATGGCGGTGCGCGTCGAGGCCGCGATCGAGCTGGGCGTCCTCGCGCTCGGGAACGTACTCGCGATCGTGGGCGGGTTGTACATGCGCGGGCTGGGCAGTTACGGGCTGAGCATGACCGGCGCGATCGTGTCGCTCCTCCCCGGCCTGACCGGGTGCTGCTGCACCGGTGTGCTGTTCGGACTGTGGGCGCTGATCGCGCTGCTCAACCCGGCGGTGAAGGCCGGGTTCGCGGCGCGGCGCGGACCCGCGTACCCCCCGGACCGGTACTGACCCCAACAGGACACTCGGATGCCCACGGTTAGCTGCCCGTCGTGTACCCGCCCCCTGGAGGTGGACGACGCCTACCGCGAGTGGACGGTGCGCTGCCCGCACTGCTCGACCGAGTTCGTGCCGGCCGAGGTCGCGCCGGCCCCGCTGGAGCGCGACCGGCGCGACGACCGCGACGACCGCCCCCGACGGCACGACCGCGACCGGCGCGACGACGAGGACGACTACGACCGGCCCCGGCGCCGGCGTCCCGACCCGGAGCGCGAGGAGTGGGAGCGCCACGAGGCGGTGCGCCTGGCCCACGGGCCGGGTACGTGGTTGGAGGTGTGCGGCTGGCTCGGCGGGTTGCTCCTGGCCGGCGGCGCGCTGTTCTGGTTCGTGTCCGCCCTCGGGCAGGGGAACAACGGCAACGGCGACGAGGCGGTCGCGGTGATGTTCGGCCTCGTGTCCGGGTTCCTTGCTCTGCCGTACACGATCGTCATGGTCGTCGGCGGGCGGAAGATGCGCGCGCTGTCCGGCTACGGCTGGGCGATGACCGCGTCCGTGGTCGGCGTCGCGTCGGTCGTCCTGATCTACTTCGTCTGCGTCTGCGCGTTCGTGCCCATCGGGTTCGGCATCTGGGGCGTGGTGACGCTCAACAACCCCGTCGTGCAGCGCGCGTTCGAGCGCAACCCCCGCGTCGCGGAGGGCGGCTGGAACGACTGAACACACCGCCCTCTCTTTCCGGAACCGACCGATGAACACGACACTCGACTTCGACAAGGCCGGCGGGCTGGTGCCCGCGGTCGCGCAGGACGCGGACACCGGCGAGGTGCTGATGCTCGCGTGGATGAACCGCGAGGCGTTCGACGAGACGGTGCGCACCGGCCGCGCGGTGTACTTCAGCCGCAGCCGCAACAAGCTGTGGCGCAAGGGCGAGGAGAGCGGACACGTTCAAGAAGTCCACGGCATCTTCATCGACTGCGACGCCGACACCGTGCTGCTCAAGGTGAAGCAGATCGGCGGGGCCGCGTGCCACGAGGGCTACAAGAGCTGCTTCTTCCGGCAGCTCGACGCGGGCGAGTTGAAAGTCATCGCGGAGCGCATCTTCGACCCGAAAACCGTGTACGGGAAGTGAGTGAACAGAGGTCAGAGGTCAGAAGAGCCGCAGATGACGCAGACGGACGCAGATCAATACCAAGAGCAGAGTTTGTTTTGAACACAGTTTTCGAGACTGTAGTTTCAGGAGTGCCAGGTTGTTGGCGTCGTCTTTGCCCTCTCCCCTTGCGGGAGAGGGACAAAACAAGAACCAACGGCACTCCTGAAACTACAGTCTC
>CANLGS010000627.1 GCA_947490035.1 Gemmataceae bacterium | reverse complement strand
TGTCTGTGCCACGAATACACAGACAGAAGAACCGGTCACGGAGTGACCGGACCACATTGGAGGACGCGGAGATGAAGCGGTTCGGTCTGACGATCGCGGTGGTGTTGCTCCTCGCCACGTGCGCGAACGCGCAGCCGAAGGCGGCCGACGTGCTCGCGGCCCGCTACGAACTCGGCCAGCGCCTCAAGCGCTTTGAATCGGAGTGGGAGAAGCACGACGGCACCGCGGCCCGCAAGCGGTCGCTGGTACACGTCGAGAAACTCACGCAGCAGTTCTTCTCGTTCCAGTTCGGCGAAGCCGGGCGGTCGCTCGACCTCGCCGGGTTCGCGCTGCTCACCGAGGACGAACCGGGCACGTCGCGGCAGTGGGCGTGGAGCCTCTACGCGGTGCCGGAGGCGCGCGTCGTCGATGGCAAGGCGAAGGAACTGGCCGTCACGATCAACCAGTTCTACACGGTGAAGGGCGACGTGCCGAAGAACCTCGAAGTGCAGTTGTGGTTCACCGACAAGCAGATCACCACGGTCAAGCCCACCAAGTTTCCGCACACGGTGAAGGTGCCGCTCCCGCCGCTCGGCGACTTCGCGGGGCTAGATCGCAAACTCTACTTCATGGTCGAGAGCGGCAAGGAGATTCGCCGCAGCGGGATCGGCGTCTCGCAGGTCGCGGACCTGGAAACGCGGCTCGCGGCGCTGAAGAAGACCGTCGCGGGGTGGGACGCGATCGACACCATCGAGAAGGCGACCGCGCGCGACCGCGCCGAGTTGCTCTCCGACCTGGCGGGCGGGACCATCTCCGAGACCGACCTGCCGGCGGCCGACTTGCTCGCGAGCGCGGAGAGGATGCTCGACGGCAAGGAGTTCTACACGGCCGCGAAGCCGGGTCAGTTCTGGCTGTCGGTGCCGACCGACGCGAAGAAGTCCACGCCGGTGCGCGTCTTCATCCCGAAGGGACTCGATCCGACGAAGCCGGTGCCGGTGGTGGTCGCGCTGCACGGCGCCGGCGGGTCGGAGAACCTGTTCTTCGAGGGCTACGGCGGCGGGCGCATCGTGACCGAGTGCCGCGACCGCGGCTGGATACTGGTCGCGACCCGAAGTGGACTGAACTTCAGCGGCTCGCCGCCGGTGCCGGCGGTGTTGGAGCAACTCGCGAAGCGCTACCCGCTCGACCCGAAGCGCACGTTCGTGGTCGGTCACTCGATGGGTGCGATGCAAACCATCGAGTTAGTGCAGAAGCACCCGGACCGGTTCGCGGCGGCGGCGGCGCTGGGCGGCAGTGGCACCGTGAAGGACGCGAAGGCGTTCGCCGCGCTGCCAGTTTTCGTGGGGGTAGGTGACAAGGACTTCGCTCTGTCCGGCGCCCGCGCGCTGAACAAGGCGCTGACCGCCGGCGGCGCGAAGAACGTGATGTACAAGGAGTACGCCGGGATCGAGCACATGGTGATCGTGCGCGAGGCGCTCGCGGACGTGTTCGCGGTGTTCGACAAGGCCGCGAAGTAATCACTTCGCAAAATCGTACACGGTGACCCTGACACCGCGCCCGGTGAGGTGTTCAAGCACGAGCGGTTCGACTTTCGCCCACTCGCCGCCTGCGAGACCGCACCCGATGCGCGGCATGTGAACAGATGCGCCGAGTTCGAGCGATTTCTCCGCGACTGCTTTCAGACCTTCGGCGATTGCAGCGTATCGCACCGGCGGACCGGAACTGCCCGTCTTCGTGCCGCGCTGCCCGATCAGGTTCGCGACCCAGATATACGGTTCGACCTGCACGAACCGAACGGCGCCAAGTGTGAACCCGTCGCGTGCGGCGTACCACGCGCGGTACGCGGCCTCCGGTTCGTCCCAGCGCTCCGAGAGCGCGAGCACGAATCCCTTCCCCCACCCGCCCGCGTCGTTGCAGATGTGGCAGATAATCTTTACGCCCTTCGCCTGTGGGCTGGTCGCGTCGCCTTTGAGGTAGGTGATGTCGTTCATGTGTTCCCCGTGATCGGAAGGATCGGTGAGGAACGGACGACACGCGGTACTCGCGGGTTCGCTATTCGCCCGCTACGCGAGTTCCTTCATCGGCTGCGCGCCGTCTTCCACCAGGTAGTGCGGGCGGCCGGTGAAGTCCGCGAGCGTCGCCTTGTCCACGTCGATGCCGAGGTTCTTGTACAGCGTCGCGTACAACTCGCCGAACGTGACCGGGCGCGACGCGGCCTCGCCCGCGATCTTGTCCGTGCTGCCGATGACTTGGCCCGTCGTCATGCCGCCGCCGGCGAGCAGGGCGCAGTTCACCTGCGGCCAGTGGTCGCGGCCGGTGATCGCGCTGATCTTCGGCGTGCGCCCGAACTCGCCCATGATGACCACCGTGCAGTCCTTGTCCAGCCCGCGGTCGTGCAGGTCTTCGACCAGCGCGCTGACGCACTTGTCGAACGGCGGGAAGTCCTCTTCCTCGCGCACGAAGATGGAGTTGTTCTTGCGACCTTCGGCGTTCATGCCGCCGTGGAAGTCCCACTTGCTGTAGTTCAGCGTGACGACACGCGCGCCGGCTTCGATGAGCCGCCGCGCCATGAGCAGACTTTGCGGGACGCGCGGCGCGCCGTTGGCGTCCATGAAGACCTTCGGGTTGCCGGTGCCGTACCGCTCGATCACCTTCAGCGGCTCCTTCGAGATGTCGAGAGCGTCCGCCATCTTGGAGGAGGTGAGTAAGCCGAACGCCTGTTCGCTGAAGGCGTCCATCGCCTTGATCGCGCCGGACGAGTCCACGTCGCGTCGCATGTCGTCGAAGCGGTTCAGCAGCGTCTTGCGGTCCGCGAGTTGGTTCACGTTGACGCCGTGAAGCACCATGTCGTCGCGGGTTTTTCCCATCGCCCGGAAGGGACTAAGCGCCTGCCCGAGGAAGCCGGGACCGGGTTCGTTGTAAGGGCCGTGCGTGCAGGTGTAACACAGGCTCATGAACGGCGGCACGCTGGCATCGACCGGCCCCTGAATCTTCGCCACCGTCGAGCCGAACTGCGGCCAGCCGCCCGCGGGCGTCGGCTTCTTCGGGTTGTGCCCGTTGTAGACCTGAATCGCGTCGTGGTCGGCTTGGTTGCCGACGAGCGAGCGCACGACGACGAGCTTGTCCATGATCTTCGCGAGCTGCGGCAGCGCTTCGCAAATCTGGATGCCGTTCACGTTGGTCGGGATCGGCTTCCACGGCCCGGCGATTTCCTTCGGCGCGTTCGGCTTCAGGTCGAACATGTCCTGGTGCGGCGGCCCGCCCACCAGATAGATGAGGATGACCGACTTGTGCGACGTGCGAATGCCGGCTTTGGCTTCGGCGCGCAAGAGACCGGGCAGCGTGAGTCCGCCGAGCGTCAGCCCGCCGATCTTGAGGAACTCGCGGCGTGGCAGCGTGTGCGGGGCGGGCATGGTTCGGCTCGGTGGGTGGGAGGGCGCCGGCGGGAGAATCACAGTGTCCCCCGGCGCGGGGGAAGAGTCAACGTGTTTCCGCGCCTCATGTCAGGCCCCAATAGAAATGTCCTCAGTTTGTCCCCAATAGAAATGTCCGCTTTCCTGGGGTCTTCACTTGAGCCCTTTGAACGGT
>CANLGS010000626.1 GCA_947490035.1 Gemmataceae bacterium | reverse complement strand
TGAGGAGTGAGGAGTGCTCATGGTATGTCGATTCGGCAATGGGACGAACGGTAGCGGGGACGTGAGGCGTTTTCTCTCCTCACTCCTAATTCCTCACTCCTCACTAATCCCACGAACCGTCCCACGCGACGACGCGCTCCAGGTACGCGGCCACGCCGGGGGCGAAGTGCGCGAACAGCGCCTCGCCCTTAGCGGCGGTCGCCGCTGATGGGGTTCCCACGTGCCCCGGCTCGCTGCGGTCGGGCATCACCCACGCGCGGTGGCCCGGTGTGAACTCGCGGCCGTGCGGCACCTCCGGCACCTGCGCCACGTCGCCCACCACCAACTTCGGATTCAGACGCAGCACCATTGATGTTTCCCACTCGCACGCGTGGCCCATCCGCTTCTGCACCAGTCCGGGAATCTTCTCCACCGGGTTGCCGGCAGCGTCCCAGTAGGTGAGCGCAAGCAACAACAGGTCGCGCCGGTCGCGGTGCTGCTGCTTCAGTTCAAAGAGCGCTTGCTGGTACGGCGTGATGTTCCCGCCGTGGCCGTTCACGAACACGATCCGCGTGAACCCGTGCGCGAGGAAGCACGTCGCGAGGTCTTTGAGGGTGTCGAGGTACACACGAGGCGACGCCGATAGCGTGCCGGGGAAGTCGAGGTGATGGTGCGAGTTGCCGAGCCACGTGAGCGGCGCGAACAGGCACTTGTCCGCAACGGGCGTGAGTTTCACGCGGCGGATGACTTCGCCCAGGAGGAGCGAGTCGGTGAACACCGGCATGTGTTTGCCGTGCTGTTCGAGCGCCGCAATCGGGAAGACGACGGGTGTGGTCTTCGGCAGCGCGGCGACGGCGGGCCACGCGAGTTCGGCGAGTTCCATGCGAGTGTTCCGGCGGGAGCGGGGGCGGGTTGCGGGACAGTGTACCGGAACGGCACCGCCGGTCGGCGCGAAACCTTCGCAACCAACCAAGGCAAAGAAGGCGAAGAAGGCGAAGAAATCTCGCACAGCCAAGCGGCGCTAACCGGTCGCGTTCAGGCGGGAGCGAGCCAATCACACGGGCATCGCGATCCGAGCTTCGACCGACCACGACCGGCGGGTGAACGCGGCACGGCACAGTTCGACCGGCGACCCTTCCAGATGCGCGATTGCCTCTAACACCAACTGTTCGGACGCTGTCGGATTCTCGACTTGCGGTATCAACCGGTCGAGGAACACGGCCAGTTCGGTCAACCGATCGAGTGCGTTGTTCACCGCGACGGGGGCGAGCGTCAGTGTGATCGCGCCCTCGGAGAACGCCTTGCCGTGAATCCGCAGCCCGCGCCCGCCGCCCGCCTTTTCGTACTCGCCGAGCGCGCCAACCAGGTTCAGCACGTCGAGCGCGAGAATCTCGGCGCGAACCGCTTCGACCCTCTCCGGGAGACGAAGTGTCAGCACCAAGTACGGCACCGCGAAATCGAGTTCGATTGGGTCGAGTAGGTTGATGGGCGTTTCCGTCCGACCGTACCGCGCCGGATCGGCGGGCGCCCCAGCCATGAAGTCGAGTTCGATCGGCTCCAACAGGTTGACCGGTGTTTCCGTCCGTCCGAATCGCGGGTTCGTGTTCATGCGGCCCTCACTTCGATCATCTCGCGGGCAATCACTCGGTCGTCGCACAAAGGCGAAATTCGTACTGCCCCGGTTGGGTGAAAATCAGATTCGCGAGCCGAAGCGGCAACCCGTGAATAACGAGCGGGTCTTGCCCGAGATCACGAATCAGCCCGGCCGACCGGCCGATGTCCGTCTCGGCCGGACCCACGCCGCGGACCAGTTCCACCGCGAACGTGTGGGCACCGCGCCCGTTGGTTAGTATCGCGTACAGACAGGTCATTGGGTGGTACAGCGGGAACGGGTCTCCGACACGCGGCACGACCACCTGAAACACGTTGTTCAGAGTGTGGTGCCGCCCGTCGGATGAAGGTGCCACGCCTTCGCAAGCGACGAAATGCCGCACTTCCGGAATCTCGTTCACGAGCCAGTTCTCCGAGGTGGCTCAATTGTGATGTTACCACATTCGTCGCACCCCTACACCTCCCAGCCCTTGCGGTAGGTGCGCTTCACCAGCGCGTTCGCCTCCGGCAGGTCGGCAGCCATCTTCTCCACGTCCCAGGTGATGAGCTTCCCCATTCCGACGCGGCTCGCCATCACGCCCGCCAGCACGAACTCCGTGAACGGCCCCGCGTAGTCGAAACTCGAACTCGGCTCCGGCCCGCCCTTGCACGCCGCGATCAGATCGCCCTTCACGCCGCCCCTCGACCGCGGCAGCGTCTTCTCAGGCGACGCGTACTCGTCGTGCGCCTTCTTGGGGATCAGGCGCGGGTTCTCGCCGTAGGTCGCGGTCGCCATCACGCCCTTCGTGCCGACGTACACCGTGCCGCCGCTCACCTTCTCGTCGTGCTTGGCGAGCAACTCCTCGATCTCCTTCGGCCACTTGTTGTCGTACCCGTTCACGGTCACGGCCGGCATCTTGCCGCGTGCCGGGAACTTCCAGCGGAGGTGGTTGTTCTGCGAGAACTGCTCCTTGCTCCCGCCGGTTTGCGCGACGCACTCGATGGTGAAGCTCTTCGCCTCGGCCAGCTTCAGCGCCCAGAAGGTGCCGTCGAGGATGTGGCAGCCCATGTCGCCGAGCGTGCCGGTGCCGAACTCGGTCCAGTTCCGCCAGCCGAACGTGTGCAGCCCGCCGTGGTAGTCGCGTGCGCTCGCCGGCCCGAGCCACTCGTCCCAGTGCAATCCTTCGGGAACCGGTTCGCCCTTCGGTCGGCCTTTGTCGCCGCCGAAGTTGCGCGTCATCAGGCTGTGCGTCTCGGTCACGTCGCCGATGGCGCCCGCCCAGATGTACTCGCACAGCCGGCGGTAGCCCTCGCCCGCGTGCCCCTGGTTACCCATCGACGTGTGAACCTTGTTCTTCTTCGCTTCGGCCGCGAGCGTGCGGGCCTCGTAGATGCACCACGTCAGCGGCTTCTCGCAGAACACGCTCTTGCCGGAGCGGATGGCGCGAATGGCTGCCGGCGCGTGGTGGTGGTCCGGGGTCGCGATGAGAACGGCGTCCATCTCCTTCGCGTGCTTGTCGTACATCGTGCGGTAGTCGTGGTACACCGGCGGGTCTTTGACCTTGTCGCCGAGCTTCTTCAACGCCTCCGCGATCTTCTTGTCGTCCACGTCGCAGAGCGCGACGAGGCGCTCGCCCGCGGCGGTGCCGGGGTTGCCGCTACCTTGCCCGCCGCACCCGATGACCGCGATGCCGAGCTTCTCGTTCGGCGCGCGTGCGCTCAGGATCATCGGCGCGGAGAACACTGGCAGCGCGGCAATCGCGGTCTGTTTGAGGAACGTGCGGCGCGACGACTTGCGGGCCATACGGACACCTGTGGAAGAGGAGAGGGAAGGCGGGTGGATGTGAGGGTAACCCGAGCGGTGTGCAACCGCAAGCAGTCACGCCTTCCGATGTCAGGCCCCAATAGAAATGTCCTCAGTTTGTCCCCAATAGAAATGTCCGCTTTCCTGGGGTCTTCACTTGAGCCCTTTGAACGGTTTCCGCCACGGATGATTTTCGTC
>CANLGS010000625.1 GCA_947490035.1 Gemmataceae bacterium | reverse complement strand
TTTCAGCGCCCCGCCGGCACGCCCCGCCAGCAGGATGGGCAGGTCGCTCTTGCTGTGGGTCATCCCGTCGCTGATGCCCGAGCCGTAGGCGAGCATGCAGTTGTCCAGCAGCGTCCCCTCACCCTCCTTCTCCGCCTTCAGCTTGCCGAGGATGTACCCCAGTTGCTCGACCATGTGCTTGTTGATCGCGGTGCAACCGGCCGTCTTGACCGCGTCGTTGCCGTGGTGCGAGACGTGGTGGTGGCTGTCGGGGATGTCCGCGTAGGCGTAACTTGAGCCGCTGAACTCGTTGCGGAACACGAAACTGCACACCCGCGTCGTGTCGGTCTGGAAGGCGAGCACCATCAGGTCGCCCAGCAGCCGGGCGTGCTCCGCCCAGGTGAGTTCCTTCCGGGGCTTCGCCTCGGGGGCGGTGAAGTCCTTCGGAGGGGCCGACGCCGGGATGCGGGCCGCCCGCTCGACGCGCTGTTCGATGTCGCGGATGGCGGTGAAGTACTCGTCGAGCTTGCGGCGGTCGGTGGTGCCCAGGTCGGTCTGCAGGCCGCGTGCCTCCTCGCGGACGAAGTCGAGGACGCTGCGGCGCTCGGCCTCGCGCTGGGCGCTGCGGCCCGCGTCCGTCGCGAACAACCGGTCGAAGACGTGCCGGGGGTTGGTGATCTGGGGCAGCGGCGTGGTCGCGTCGCGCCAGGAGAGGGTGGACATGTACGGGCAGGCGTAGTCGTCGCACCCGCCGGTCAGCATCGCCCCGTCGCAGCCGATCTGCAGCGAGGGCAAGCGCGTCTGATCGCGGAGGCGACCGGCCGCGACCTGGTCCACGGAGACGCCGGCGCGGAAGTCGCTGCCCTGGGTCTTGCGGGGCCGGGCGCAGGTGATGAAGGCGACCTGTGCCGGGGCGTGCCCGACGCCGGCGCGGCCCTTGTCCGACGCCAGCCCGGAGATGATGCTGAAGTCGTCCCGCAGTTTCGCCAGGGGCTCGAGGATGGGCGGCAACTTCTCGGGCAACTTGCCCGCCTCCATCGGCGTCCAGTTGCGCATCACGATGCCGTTGGGCACGTAGATGAACGCCACGCGCAGTGGCGGTTTCGCCTTCTCTGCCGCACGCGCGCGGGGCGACATGGCCTCGAGCCACGGCAGACTCACCGCAGCGCCGAGGCCGCGCAGGACTGTTCGACGGGAGAGTGGCTCACTCATTGCTTGGTCCCTTTCACGCCCGAGTGGCGGTAGTTCGATACCGTCTCCCAGGCGATGCGTTGAAGAATTGCGTGCTGTTCCGCCGTGACGCCATCCATCGACTGTTCCGTGCCACCTTTGGACTTGTAGGTGAGGCCTTTGAACGAGGGCTTCAGTCCCACGGGCGAGGCCCGGTACAAGGCGACGTAATCGCAGTACGCCGAGAGCGTCCGGAGGTGCAGGTGGACGTTCATGTTGAACGACTCCTCCTTCATCCACAGGTCGGCAGGGTCGGTGACGCCTGGGAACTTGCCGGCCGCGACGAGGTCCACCAGTTTCAACCCCGCTTCGGCGTGCGGGACGATGTTGACGACTTCCTTGCCGTGCTTCTTGTTGATGGCCTCGACCAGTTTCTCAAGCGCCTCGGTCTTTGCGGCCTGCGCCTTTTGAGTGGCGACGAAGTCGGGGATCGTGTTCTCGCCTTTGCGGACGGTCTGGGGTTGGAGGTAGGAGCGCCAGCAGACCCGGAAATTCGGGTTGTTCTTCAGGCCGAGTTCCGCCAACCCGGCGAGCGCCGAGTCCAGCCCCACGCGCTTGTGCCAGCCTTCCTGCTGCGGAAACCACGACCACGTGGCGACAAGGAGGACATCAACGTCGCCTTTCGCGATGGGCGCCCGATGCCGTTCCTGAATGTCCTCCACCGTCCCGCCGACGAGGCCGTGCCACGTTCCGAAGTACAAGTCCGTGCGAGTGTGCTTCTCGATGCCGGCCGCCTTGATGATCGCTTCGAGTTCCGCCCCTTGCACCATGAGGGCGTAGGCGGTTCGCACGCCGGCGGGCGGCTTCGCCCGCGGCGTGTCGGCTGGCTTGGGCTCCTCAGTCGGGATCGACCTCGCCAGGCGCAGGCCGACGAACGAAAGCCGATCGTGCGCACCGTGCCAGCGAGGGGCACCTACGTAGCAACCCTGATGCTTGTACTGGAAAGATCCGCCTGCCGCCTGGGTGCGATGCGCGATTTTCGTGTCTTCGTGCGACATCATTTCCCAGATCCATTCCCGAACGTTCCCGTGCGTATCGTACAGCCCGAACGCATTGGGTTTTTTCTCGCCCACGGCGTGCGGTCGCATCCCGCTGTTCTCGTCGTACCAGCCGTAGCCTTTCATGTCCTCGTCGCGGTCGCCCCAGAAGTATTTCGTCACCGCGCCCGCCCGGCACGCGTGCGCCCATTGCGGGTACGTCGGCAGAGAGTAGCCGTTGCCGCCCAGGACCTTCACCCGCGCCTTGCGGATTTGCCCTTTGCCCTCCTCCTTGGCACGTTCGATTTCCGTCAGCTCGTAGTACGCCTTCAGGCCGTCCTTCTCGCTGAGCTTGTTGCAGAATTCCAGGCAGTCGAACCACGACACGGTTTCGACCGGGAAGAGGTCCGTGTCCAGTCCTTCGAGCAGTTCCTTCTGCCCTTTGTTCTCCTTCTTGTGCGCGCTGGGGTTGTAACCCATTACGGCCTTCCACTCGCTCTGCGTCACCTCGTACTTGCCGATCCAGTAAGGGGCGCGCAGGGACTCGCCCGCGGGAGGAATCAGGACCAACGAGATCCCCGAGGGCGATTTTGTTTCGACCTTGACCTTCAGCTTCGCCGCCCGGTCGGCCTGGAGCTTCTGAACTTCCTTCGCGTCCATCTTGACGGGGACGTACTCCGCCGCGGTCGAACCGCCGGCGAGCAACGCCAACAGCGCGACGGCCGTCATCGACTTCGTTCGGCGCGAGAGGAGCTTGTTCATTGGTTGTCCTTTCCCCGGCGGAGGCGGAACGGGTCGCTCTGGACGATGGCGATGATCAGGGAGTGAAACCGGTACTCGTGCTTCTGGAGCGTGGCGACGATGTCGTCCACGCTCCGGCGGTCGTAGTAGTCCAGGCCGCGGCCCGTCGCGTAGGTCAGCATCTTCTCGGTCAAGTTGCGACTGAAGAGCCCCTTCTTGTCCCTCAGGATCTTGCTCAGCTCCTCGGCCCCCTTGAACTTCTGCCCGCCGGGAAGCTCCCCGGCGGGGTCGATCGCCGCGCCGCCGTCCGCGTCGCGGTACCGGCCGGTGGCGTCGAAGTTCTCGAAAGCGAAGCCGATCGGGTCCATCCGCGCGTGGCAGCCGGCGCAGTTGGGGTTCTTGCGGTGCAGCTCCATCTGCTGCCGGAGGGTTGCCGCCTTGCCCTCCTTGTTCGCCCCGAGTTCGGGAACGTCGGGCGGTGGCGGCGGGGTGCCGAGGATCTGCCCCAGCACCCATGCGCCGCGCTTCACGGGCGACGTGCGCGTCGGGTGCGACGTGACCGCCAGCACGCTCGCCTGAGTCAGGATGCCGCCGCGGCCGGTGTTTTCCAGGTTGACGCGGACGAACGGGTTCTGCGACAGACCGGG
>CANLGS010000624.1 GCA_947490035.1 Gemmataceae bacterium | reverse complement strand
GAAGGCGGTACACTCGCCGAAGCGGTTGCGCTGTGGTGCGCGCTTCCGGCTCCGCGGCGACTTGGCCGCGCCGTGCGCGTGCTGCACGCGATCACTGCCGCGCTCGCCAAGTTCCACCGCCTTGCGCCGCCGCTCGTCCACCGCGACCTGAAGCCGGAGAACGTGCTGATGTCCGGCGGCACGCCGCGCATCACCGACTTCGGCATCGGCGGCATGGCCGTGGAAGCGGCGCGCGCCGCCGACCCGCTCAACGTCGGCTCCGGGATGAACGTCCGCGTGCCGACGATCATTCAGTCGGTGGGCAGTTCCAGGTACGCCCCGCAGGAGCAGTTCCTGGGCAGCCCGCCGAACCCGCGCGACGACGTGTACGCGATCGGCGTCATCGCCTACCAGCTCGTCCTCGCCGACCTGAAGGCGACGCCCGGCGCCGACGCGGAGGCCGAGTTGCGCGCGATGAAGATTCCGACGGAGCTGGTCTCGCTGATCGTGCGGAGCGTGGCCCTCGACCCGCTGAAGCGGCCGAAGGACGCGACCGAGTGGGAACAGATGTTGTTCGCGCTGATGCTGCGGAAGTCGGTCTCTGGCGGTGGCGGCGCGCCGGCCCCACCTTCAGACGAATCGCGCGACGCCCCGACGGAAGAACTCGGCGCGCTGGGCGAATCGGCCGCGGGCGGTTCGGTGGTGACGCAAACGCTCGACCTGACGGCGCGCGGCCGCTGGTACTCGCGCCCGTCGGACAAGCCGGGTACGGAGTGGCGGCTGGTGGCAACGACTCCGGCCGAGGTGCGTGTAACGCCGGGCGAACTGTACCGGTTCTCGATCAACTCGGCCGCGACCGAGCGCGACGTGGCCGCGATCCGCGTCCTCTCCGGCCTGGACGCGCTCTCCTACCTGAACCTGTCGTACTGCGCCGGCGTGACCGACGCGGGCTTAATGCACCTGAAGTCATTCGGCGGTCTGCGGCAACTGTTCCTTCGCGGCTGCGCGAACCTCACCGACTCCGGGTTGCTCCACCTCCGCGCCCTGACCACGCTACGCAAACTGGAACTGACCGACTGCGAGCGCCTGACGCCCGCCGCGATAGCCGCGCTTCAGAAGGCGCTGCCAAAGTGCAAGGTCACGCGGTGAAGACGGTTCCACATCTCGCACCACCGCGATATCATGCGGTACTCCTCGCGGTAGCAGCCCATGAGCGAAAAAACGACCTCGCACATTCCTGACCCGCACGCGATGCACCGCGGCCTGTTGCCGCCGGGCACGCCGCGTCTCATCGGCCGGTACGAGGTGTTGAGCGTCCTCGGCAGCGGCACGTTTGGCCGCGTGTACCTCTGCTTCGACCCAGAGGTGGAACGCTACGTCGCGATCAAGACGCCGATCCTGCCGCCGGAATCGCAGAGGGAGTTTTTGCGCGAAGCCCGCATCGTCGCGAAGCTCCGCCACCCGAACATTTGTCCGGTGTACGATGTCGGCGTTCAGAACGATTTGCCGTTCATCGTCATGCACTACGTCAGCGGCGGCACGCTGGAGAAGATGCTCGAACGTGGCCCACTCACACAATCGAAGGCGCTCCGTATCGCGGGACAGATCGCGAAGGGATTGGAAGCTTCGCACGCCAAAGGCGTCTTCCACCGCGACCTCAAGCCGGCAAACGTCCTCTTCGACGAAGACGCGAACGAACTGCTGCTGACGGACTTCGGGATCGCGCGCTGGAACGAAAGTGGCACCGCGACGAGCGGAGGCGTGAAGGGCAGTCCCGCGTACATGGCCCCGGAGCAGTGGGGGCCGGGCGGTCAGTTCGGCGACATCTCCGCGCGAACTGATGTGTACAGCCTCGGCGTGCTGTTGTTTCGCATGTTGACCGGCGGTTTGCTCTTCACTGGCAACGCGCCCGAACAAATGTTCCACCACTGCTTCATTGCGCCGCGGCGGCTGTCGGAAGTGCGACCCGATCTCGACCCGCGCCTCGATGCCATCTGTTTGAAAGCACTCGCGAAACAACCCGCCGACCGCTACGGCTCCGCGAAAGATTTCGCCGGGAGCATCGCTGAATACCTGCGCCAGCCCGCGCCTGTTTCCCTCCCGGTCGTGGTGCCACCACCGCGCACGCCTGAAGTCGAGTTACCTCTGCCCGGTGGGCTGACGATGGCGTTCTGTTGGATCCCGAAGGGCGAGTGCCAACTCGGGTCGCCGCAGACGGAAAAAAAACGGCAGGCGGACGAAGACGAAGAGCGGCGTGGGAAGTTCGTCACCGAGGGCTTCTGGATGGGTAAGTACCCGGTCACGCAAGCGGAGTGGCGCGCCATCACTGACGTGACCGACAAAAGTCGATTTTCGGCGAAACTGTCTTCAAAATCGCCTTGGTTTTGGGGTTCGTTACGCCTGAAACAGACTTTTGTCGGTCACGTCATCACTGGCGATAGCCCGAGTTACTTCCAGGTCGGCAAGGGCGGTGCCGACGAGGTAGAGGGACTGGACACGACGCAGTTCCCGGTCGAGAGCGTGTCGTGGGACATGATCTGCGGCAAGGACGGTAAGTGCGGTCAAGATACGTTCCTCGGACGGCTCAACGCGCTGGGCGGCGTCGCGAAAATCTTCGGGAAGGGCGCGGGTAAGTTCTCGCTGCCGCACGAAGACCAGTGGGAGTACGCGTGTCGCGGCGGGTTGGGTAATCGGCAGCCGTTTTACTTTGGCACGGAGTTGAACGGCTTACAGGCGAACATCGACGGGAACCATCCCTTCGGCACGAGTGTGAAGGGGCCGTACAAGGAGCGGCCGACGCCCGGTGGCTTCTACACGGCGAAGGCACTCCTCCATCCCTGGGGTCTTTTCGACATGCACGGCAACGTATGGGAGTGGTGCGAAAACCGGTACGATCGAGCGAGTGTATCGCGCGTTCTGCGCGGCGGTTCGTGGTTCGACCTCGCGCACAACTGCCGCGCGGCGTGCCGTTTCTACTTCGCGCCGGACTACGGCAACGACATCGTCGGGTTCCGTCTGGTTCTGTCCCTGGACTTGTGATCCTTTGCTGTTTTACTCTTTTATACTCTGTGCCTGTTCCCTCCCTCGCGAAATGAGACGCAAAAAATACATTCTGATTGGTGTTATTCTGTTTGTTGACGTTTCGGACCTGGGATTGCCGCCCACCGGCTCCAGTGGCGCAAGCGGCCACATACCGCACACCGGAGAACCACCATGTCTCCACCCACGCTCGAAGCGGTTGCGGAGCGGCTTGAGGCGCTCGAACGCACGGTCGCGGGATTGGTACACGTCAACGACGACCCGCCGGGTACAGCCACCCCTCGCGGGTCGGAATGTACGTCACGTCCGCCACCCACGACGTGTTCGGTTCCTCCGGGTTGAACTCCCGATCGAGGATGTTCTGGGCCACCGGCAGCGTGTGGTTGGAGTCCGTCGTCGGGCGGAACTTACGCTTCGTTTTCGCGGCGATCCCGGCCTCCTGCATCACCTTCGTCACGAAGTTCACGCCGCACTCGTGCCCCCGGCCCACCAACTCGGCGTGGATGCGCGGGCTGCCATAGCGTCCCTTCACCTCGGCGTGAATCTCCTTCACCTCG
>CANLGS010000623.1 GCA_947490035.1 Gemmataceae bacterium | reverse complement strand
CAAGTCACGCAAATCAGTAGGGCTACTCTAGGCTGATCGGAAGTTCGAGTTGACAGTGTTTTTGGTTCATCCCCGTTCTGGAATCAGTTCGCCGGGGGAACGGAACTTTTCGCTGGAAAAGCAGCGGGATTCACGAGCCGTGTGAACCAAAAACGGGATCGAACTCGAACCAATAATTCCATCGAAAGCCCAACTTCCGATCAGCCTAGGGCTACTCTCCTGCAAAGACCAAAGACAGAAGAACCGCCACGGAGTGGCGGACCACACTCCAGACAGAAGAACCGCCACGGAGTGGCGGGCTACTCTACTGCACTTCGATCAACCGGCACTCGGACAACATCACTTCGTCGTCGTCGCCCACGAGCAGCAACTTGCCGCCGATGCAACGCGTCGGGCCGTTGTCCGGGCACACGTGGTCCGTCTCGATGCCCAGCGCGAACTCGTCTTCCGCGCGGTACGACGCGGGGTACACCAGCGGCAGGTGGACCTCCGCGGCGGTGCCGTCGCGGAACGTGAGCGTCGCGGGGCGGTAAAGCTGATCGAGGAGCGAATCGGCCGGCGCGAGCAGCACCTTGCGCAGCGCCTCCCACGGCACCCACAGGTACTCGCCGCCGCGGAACGCTTCCAGCACCGACGCGAACCGGTCGTCGGCGTCGCGCAGCCCGTCGAACTCGCGCCCGTCGATGAACCCGCGAATTACCGGGCTAACGGCGTCGGCGCCGTCGATGGCCTTCACCGCCTTCTCGGGGTCGGCGCGGCGGAGTAACTGCACGGCCTTCCAGCGGCGGGTCGCGTGCTTGGGCAAGGGTTCGGGCAGAATAGTCGGTTCGCGCCCGTCGAGTGTGCGGAACCGCTCGCTGCGGAACAGCCGGTGGAACGACCGCTCCACTTCCGGCCACTCCGGTTCGTCGGAATTGAGCTGCGCGAGGTGTTCGAGCGCGTCATCGAGCCGCCCGGCGAACGCGAGCAGATCGACCAGCAGCCGGCGCGCGGCGGGGTCGGTCGGTGCCGCCGCGACCGCGCTTTCTTGGTGCGCGACCGCGTCCGCGAGCCGGCCTTCGGCGAGCATGTTGTGAACCGTCATGCAGACAGTTTACACCGTTACGCGGCCCGCGCAACCGTCCGCGCGTCTTCCTCGGCGGAGCGCGGGCGGTTGCATCCCGCCCGCGCTCCCAGGACAAACGAGAAAGGGTGAGCCGAAGCTCACCCTTTCCCACACCGACAACTCTGCGCGCTTACATCGGGAGCGGTGTCGGGAGCGGGTCGGCCGCGGGCGCCGGTTCCGGGGTCGGCGCGGGCGCCGGGGCGGCGACCGCAGCCGGCTTTTTCTTCGGCGCCGGCTTCTTCGTGGTCACCTTGCTCGCCGAGGTGACCGTATTCTTGGCGACCGGCTTCGCGACCGGCTTCGCGGCGGGCTTCGCCGCGACCTTCTTGGCGACGGGCTTGGCGACGGGCTTGGCCGCCGGTTTCTTCGCCGCGGCCGCCGGTTTCTTGGCGGCGACCGCCGGCTTCTTGGCGGCGACCGCCGGCTTCTTGGCTACGGCCACCGGCTTCTTGGCGGCGGGCTTCGCCGCGACCTTCTTGGCCGCCGGTTTCTTCGCTGCTGCTTTCGCCACGGTGAGGACTCCTGAGTTGGGGGAATGGTCGGTTCGAGCGCACTCCGAAAATCGAACCGTTATCGCACTCATCGACCGCGGCGAGACCGGCGGGCAGCGAATCAATCCGAGTTGTGACTCTTCTCCGATTCGCCCGCCGCGCCAACCGGCGCCGCCGCGCTCAACGGGGCAAGTCTGGCACACGACGCGGGCGGCGCAACCAGCGCAAGTGCGGAATTCCGCCCCATCTGCTGAACGCGCCCGGTACGTTCGGCCGATCTAGACTAAGTTCACCCGTCTCCGGGTGTGCCGGGGAGAATGTCATGGGTTGGAAGTCGGTCGCGTGGACGGCGTGTCTCGTCCCGGTGCTCGCCGGGTGCGGGTTGCTCCCGCGCGCCGCCCGGTTCGTTGTCCCCGAGGACACCGGGCCGAGCCAGACGCGGCGCGGGATCGAGCGCGACCAGCGCCGCGACGCCCGCGAGGCGTGGCAGACGATCGCCGCCCGGTACCCCGGCCAGGCCCTCAGCGACGAGTTCCGCGACGGCTTCCTCGACGGCTACGCGGACTACCTGGAACGCGGCGAGGGCGCGCAGCCGCCGGCCGTGTCGCCCGCCAAATACCGGTACGCGCTCGACGGTTCGAGCGCCGCGGCCGACTACTACGCCGGGTTCCGGTACGGCGTCGAGGTCGCGGTCGCGAGCGGGCGCCGGGTGGGGCCGACCGAACCGGGGCGTGCGGGTCCGCTCCCGCCGTCGGTGCCCTTCGTGCCGAAGCCGATGCCCATCCCGCTGCCGCCCCCACGCCCGGCGGGTAGCGACACCGTCCCCGACCCGAACGTGAAGCCGAAACCGGGCAGCGACGATCCGCCGAAACTGACGCCGGACGGACCGGACAAGCCGATCCCGCCGCTGCCGAAGCCGGAACTGCCGATCATCAAGCCGTTCAACTTGGTGCTGCCCGACGACGGCACGAAGTTCGCGCCGCTGCCGGTGCCGTCGGACCCGGACCGGTTGCCCGCCCCGAACCCGCCGCTCCCGGCCACGCCGCTGCCGCTGCCGCTGCCGCTGCCCGCCCCGACCCCGGTGCCGGTGCCGTCGATCTTGCAAGACATCCCGCCGATCCCGTTCCAGTTCGACCCGCCGGTAGTTCCGGCCGGCGGCGTGGTCCTGCGGAAGTGAACCCGCGCGGCACATTCCCGAAGGCCGTCTCCATCGGCACGACCGTTGCATTGAATTGGGCGAACCGTGTTGGGAAGCGGCCTCGCACCGGGTACTCCCCGGTGTCCAAGACCGTCAGCACGCAACCCCTGGAGACGAACGGATGAGCACCAAGACCGCACCCGCGAAGACCGACGCCGGAACGCCCTTCCCCACGCGAAACGACATCGCCGCCGAGAACCGCGCGAAGCTGGTGTCGCTGCTGAACCAGCACCTCGCGGACACGTTCGATCTGATGTCGCAGACCAAGTTCGCGCACTGGAACGTGAAGGGGCCGCACTTCATCGCGCTCCACAAACTGTTCGACGAACTGGCGGAACTGCTGGAAGGGCACGTGGACGAACTGGCCGAGCGCGCGACCGGGTTGGGCGGCGTGGCGACGGGCACCGCGCGCCAGGCGGCCGCGTCGAGCCGCGTCGCGGAGTTCCCAAACGGCGTTCACAAAGGAATGGAAGTCGTCGCGGCACTGGCCGACCGCTACGCGGCGCTGGGCAAGTCGGTGCGCGAGGCCATCGACGAGGCCGACGACCTGGGAGATAAGGATACCGCCGACCTGTTCACGAGCGTCTCGCGCGACCTCGACCAGTCGCTGTACTTCCTCGAATCGCACTTGCAGGGGTAAGAATCAACGAGAAGCAAAGAGCCGCAGATAACGCAGAAGGACGCAGGTTAAGACGCCTCCGACAAAAGTCTGATTTGACACAAGTTGTTATTTGCAAACACTATACATCGATTATCTCTTGGCGCGACGGCCCCGGTGCGCT
>CANLGS010000622.1 GCA_947490035.1 Gemmataceae bacterium | reverse complement strand
CGGTGGGCCTTCGCCGCAAAGCCGGCTCGACCCACCCTACTTCTTGATGTCCCACACCCTCACGGTGCCGTCGCGCCCGCCGGCGGCGAGCGTGGTGCCGTCCGCGGCGAACCGCACGACCGTGGAAGTCAAGAAGTGATCTTGTAGGGTGGGACAAGGGCCGCGCTTCGCGGACCGAAGGCCCACCACGCACCGTCTCAGTCTCACGGTGGGCCTTCGCCGCAAAGCCGGCTCGACCCACCCTACTTCTTGATGTCCCACACCCTCACGGTGCCGTCGCGCCCGCCGGCGGCGAGCGTGGTGCCGTCCGCGGCGAACCGCACGACATGGACCGCACGCCCGACGCGGTAGCTGAACGTCTCTTTGCTGGTGTCCACGTCCCACAACTTCACATGCCCGTCCGAGCCGGCGCTCGCGATCCATTTACCATCCCCGCCGAACGCGACCGACCACACGTCGCCGTCGTGCGCCGCGATCTTGTGAAGTTGCGTGCCCTTCGCCGCGTCCCAGATGCGCACCGTGCCGTCCCACCCGGCGGTGGCGATCCTCGACCCGTCCGGGCTGAACGCCACGGCGTACACCGCGCCGACGTGCAGCGTCAGTTCCAGCGATGCCGGCGGACCACCGCCGGTCTCCCACTCGCCCTTCTTCAAGTCCCACACCTTCACAACCCCGTGCGACCCGGTGCTGGCGATGCGGGTGCCGTCGGCGCTGTACGCGATGGCGTGGATCGTCCCCTTGTGGCCTTGCAGTTGCGCGTAGGGAATGCCGTTGTCCCAGTCCCACACCTTCACCACGCCGCTTCGGTTGCCGGTCGCCAGGTACTTCCCGTTCGGGCTGAACACCGCGACCTTCGTCCACGTCGATTCCGGCAGCGACTTCTCGAACCGGTAGGTCTTTAGGTTCCAGAAGGTGACCGCCGATTCGTCGGCCGCGGTCACCAGGAACTTGCCGTCGGATGACACGTCCGCGGTCCAGATGTTGCCGTCCTGCTTGTCGAATTGCTTGATGAGGTCGCCGGTCTTGGTGTTCCAAATCTTGATCGACCCGTCTTCCATGCCCATCACGAGCTGATCGTCGGGGAGGAACGCGGTCGCCCACACGGTTCCCGATTCGCCCTTGAGTGTGACGCGCGGCGCCGGGCCGGGGTCGGGAGCCGTCACCGCCGGTTGTTGCGCGACCGGTTGCGGTTCCGGTATCGCGCCCTTGTCGCTGCCGAGCGCGAACCACAGCACGCCGACCGCGAGCGCGCCGAGGACGGCGCCGCCGGCCCACGGCTTCGCGTGGCACCCGACCGCCTTCCAGCAGATCGGCTGCCGCTTGGCGCGGAAGGATGTGGTGCGGGCGCCGGCGCACACCTCCGCGGGCACGTCGAGCGGCGAGAGCAGGTACATCTCGGCCAGCCCCTCCGCGAACACTTCGGCCCCCTCCGACGCGGTCTGGAACCGGTCCGCGGGTTCCTTCTGCAACAGCTTGTCCACCGCGTCCGCCAACCACCTGGGAATGTCCGGGTTGATCCGCACGAGCGGCATCTGCGTCTCGTCGGACACGCGGCGCAGCACGGCGAGCGGCGTCTTCGCGTCGAACGGCGCGGTGCCGGTCGCGGTCTCGTAGAGCACCGTGCCGAGGCTGAACAGGTCGGCGCGGTGGTCCAGCGCGTCCCCCTTCGCCTGCTCCGGGGCCATGTACAGCGGCGACCCGGCGACGAACCCGGTGCGAGTGAGCTTCACATCCTCGGCCGCGCGTGCTAGCCCGAAGTCGGTGAGCTTGACGCGATCGACCGGCGCTTCCAGCAGGATGTTCGCGGGCTTGATGTCGCGGTGAATGAGTCCGCCGGAGTGCGCCGCGGCGAGACCGGCCGCGGCCTGCATGCCGAGCCGCGCCACTTCGCCCGCCGTCATCTTTCCGGCGCGCCGGATGCGCTGTTCCAGCGATTCGCCGTTGATGAGTTGCATGACGAGGTACGGCAGGCCGGACGGCTCGTCCTCGTTCACCTGGTGGACCGCGACGAGGTTGTCGTGCGTGACCGCGGCGGCGGCGCGGGCTTCGCGGCAGAACCGCTGGCGCGCGACCTCGTTGTGCGCCAACTGCGGGTCGATCACCTTGATGGCGACATCGCGGTCGAGCGACGGGTCGTAGGCGTGCAGCACGACGCCCATACCGCCGCGGCCCACGATGCGGATCACGTCGAACTGCGCGAGTTTGCCGAGTTGCCCCGGTTTGTCGGGCGGTTGGAGGAAATCGAGGTTCGGCTCGTCGCGGGGCACCGGCGTGTCGGTCATGCCGTTCGCCCGGAACACGGTCGTGCGGCGCAGTTCCTCTTCGGCGTTGGCGAGTGCCTTCCAGTACGACGAGTCGGCGACTGGAATTTCGGCGCTGGCTTCGCGCAGGTGTTCCGCGAGGCCGGACGCGGAGCCGCTGATCGCGTCGAGCCGCTTCTGGCACGCCGGGCAGTTGCCGACATGGTCGCACAGCGCCGACGTGCGGGCGTCGGTGCAGCGCCCGTGTATGAGCCGTTCGAGGTCGCCCGCCGGCGGGCATTCGGTGCTGTTGATGTTGTCGGTCATTGGTGTTGCTTCCGTCTTGTCCGAAGTAGGTGCCGCTTGCCGAGCGGCACGGGCTGGCCCACATGCCCGCAACACGAACACCCCGAAGCGATACGAGTTGGGCAGTCGTGCCGCTCGGCAAGCGGCACCTACTGAGCGTCTTCCTCAACCATCATCTTCTGCACTTCGTCGCGTAACCTCGCAACTACGCGGCTCTTCGCCACGTACACGGCCCCGGCGGTCATCTTCAGCGCGGCGCCGACCTCCGCGGCCGACTTGCCTTCCACCGCGGTCTGCCAGAACGCGGTCCACGTGTTCGGCTGGAACTCGCCCTTCACCACCTCCATCGCGCGGGCGCTGAGCCGCCGCTGGTACTCCTTCTCCCAATCGGCGTCCGGCCCTTCTTCCTCGCGAGCGGGCGTGGCGTCGAGGCGCTCCTGCGCGTCGGTGTCGCCGGTGCCGCGCGGGCGGTTCCGCTGGCTGCTGAGGAAGTTGTAAATCTTGTTCCGCGTGACCGTGTACAGCCAGCCGCGGAAGGTGCCCTTCTTGGGGTCGTACTCCATGCGGTGAGCATTGCGGACGACGCTGCGCATCACGTCCTGCATGAGGTCGGCGGCGTCGGCGTCTTGCAGCCCGCGGTTGCGCGCGAACCGGTACACGACCGGGCCGTACAGTTGGACGAACTCGCGCCACGCATCGGCGTCGCGCCCGTCCTTCAGACGGGTTAGCAGCGTGACGCGTGTGAGTGGCGGTTCGGCCATGCGGGCGCTTCCAGCGGGTGATACCGGTTCCACGGGCGGCGACTTACGCGCCCCGACCAGGGCGGAAGGTGGAGAGGTGAGCGGGCGTCGCCGGTGCGGGTTCATTTTACGCACGCGACTTGCGTTTGCGATGCCCGCTCTCGTCGGCCCCGCCTTTGCAACATATCGTTCCCTTCGATACTACTTCCAGAACCTACCCCCCGGCCCCCTCCCTGAAGGGAAGGGGAGGAAGAACCCGGCTCTTTGTTTTCCTCCCCTTCCCTTCAGGGAGGGGGCCGGGGGG
>CANLGS010000621.1 GCA_947490035.1 Gemmataceae bacterium | reverse complement strand
TCTCTTGTGGCACAGACATTCCTGTCTGTGTGCTTCGAGGGGCCAACCGCACAGACAGGAATGTCTGTGCCACAAGAGAAGACAGAAGAACCGGTCACGGAGTGACCGGACCACACGAAACGCTTCGGCCCGCCGCGAGCAGTGCGCTCACGGCGGGCCGAAGGAAGGGCGGAGAAAACGGCGGGCGGTCACGGCGCCGGCGGTGTGGGCTGCGTAGACGGAACGACCGTCGGCGCCGGCGAGACGGCGATCAGCGTGCGGGCTTCGCCCAGGCGCCCGTCGGCGGTGTGGCCCGCGACCAGCACCCGGTAGCCGCCGGGCGCGGTGCCGAGGTGGAACCCGACGACGGCCTTGCCGTCGGACGGCAGCACGATAACCGGTTGCCAAAGGATCGTGTCCGTAGCGTCGGCCGCGTCGGGAATCGGCGCGGGTGTGGGCCGCGGGCTTGCGTACTCGCGCAGCACGAGCGGCGCGACGGGCGCCGCCGTGTTGCGGACCTGCTGGAGCGCGAGGGCCTCGACCTTCTCCGGGGTCAGCGCGCCGTCGTGGGCGAAGTGCGGGAAGCCGCTCTCCGCGCCGGCCGCCTTCGCCTGTGCGCGACCGGCGAGTTGGGCGTTCATCGAGTCGGCCAGCGCCCGCTGGCGCTCGTCCGCGTACTGCGCCGCCTTATTGTTCGCCTCCTTCAACGCGTCAACTCGGTCGTCGTTCGCGTTGCGGTGCAACGGGCCGACCTTTGCCAGTCCGGTGCCCCCGTTGGGGTACTTCGGGGCCGGGCCGGGTGCGAAACCGCCGGGCGCGAGGGGCGGCGGCGCGAGAGCGACCAGTTTCGAGCCGCGGTCCGGGTCCACGCGCAGCGGCGGGCCATTCACTTCGGGACCGCCCTTCCCCTTCGCGTCGGCGCCGCGGGCGGCGTTCGGGAGGAAGTGCGGGAACGTGTAGCCCATGCCCACGTCTTTGCCCGCCGCGCCGACCCGCGGCGGAGCCACCGGAGCGACGACGCCGGGCAGAACCTTATCGCCCGGCCCGCCGCCGAACCCGCCCGCCGGTTTGCCGTCGTTCTTCATCTCCCCGCCTTTCGACGCGACGACCTGCGGGTTCATCGCGACGCGGTCGCCGCCGGTCGCGTCGGGCTTGTCACGCGGTTGGGGCGCCGTTTCGGGCAACCCACGCAGCGGGTCGGTGCTTCTGGTCGCGAACCCGCTTTCAGCGGCACCCGCTCGCGCTTCGTCGCCCCAGCCGGCGGCGACGAACAGGAACGCGGCCAGCCCGAACGAGCCGAGCGTACTCGCGCCGAGCGGCAGGCGCGTCCGCGGCCGGGCCAGCGAAACCCCGCCGCACAACAGCCCGAGGGCCGCGAACCCGGCGACGCCGTACCACACCGCGGCGCGGAACTGCCGCACCGGGGCGCGGGCCGCTTCCGCGCGGTCGCGCTTGTCGGCGGCTTCGCGCGCCGCGACTTCTGCAAACGACTCGGCCTGTTGAATCGCGCGCGTGTCGCCCGTCGCGGCGAGAGTCGCGTCGAACGCGGTCTTCGCTCGCGCGACCGCCTGAACCGCGGCCTCGTACAGCGGCGCGTACGTCTCGGTGATCTTGCGGTACTCGCGCGCCGCGGTCGGTTCGGCCAGCACCGCGTGCTGCCCGTTCTGCACCATCACCCGCGTCAGTTCGGGGTTCTGCACCGCAGGAGTCGGCAGCTTCCCGCCGGGCGCGGGCGCCTTCGCCTGCTCCGCGAACCGGCGCCAGCCCTGCGTGCCGAGGACGAGGTCGAGCGCCTCGCCCGCACGCGGGTGTTCAGTCAGCAGGAAGTCGGCGTATTCCAACTCGTCGGGGTTCTTCACGTCGCCCGCGAGGAGGAAGTGCGTGGGCATCGTGCGGTCCTTCGCGCCGGCCGCGACGCCGGTGTTCACCACCGCGGCCCACAGCACGGCCGCGGCCGGGTTGTTCTTCTCGTCGGTCGCGGTGATCGCGCAGTTGACGCCGGCGCCGGCGTTGTACGCGCCCGTCGCGAGTCGCGTGGCACCGTCCGCGGGCGAAACGTCCAGCGACAGCTTCAACACCTCACCGGCGCGGCGGAACACGAGGCGCTCCGCGACCGGGTGCAGGTCGGGCTTCGGGCCGGCGCCCTTCGCGTCCACTTCCTCAAAAGCGGTGACGCGCACCACGCCGCCCCGCCCGCCGTTGATGAGGTCTGTGCCGGCCATCAGCCGGACTTCGGCGAGCTGACCGGGTTCGACGGTCACCTTCTGCGTGTCGCTGAGCCGGCCGCGGGTGTACGCGCCGACGACGAGGTGCCGCGTGCGGCCGACCGAGTGCAGGTGAACGCGGATCGGCTGGCCGGGCGAGGTGATCGCGTCGGGCACGCTCATCACCACGCCGTCGAGTTTCGCTTCGGGGAGGACGAACCCGGTGCGGCTCGCGACCGCGCCGGGGCCGCCCATCAGCGCGACCGCGGACTGGTGAACCGGGGCGGTCTTCAGGATCGGCGCGTACACGGTGTTCGGCGCGTCGAGCTTCAGCCACACGCGGGTACCGGCTTCCGGCTTGAAGGTGAACGACGCCAGCCCGCGGTTCGCGCCGCGCTCCGAGTCGTCGCGAAGCGTCTTGACCGTGGCGAGCGTCCGCTCGCCGTCGGTAATCACACCGCTGATGTCAACCGGTTGACCGGCGGGCGTGGTCGCCCGGACGTACACCTTGCACGGCGCGCCGGCGACGAGGGTGTCGCCGCACTCCGGGAAGAACTCGACGACGAGCCGGCGGCCGACGACGGGCACGCGGTCCGCGACCACCTCCTCGCGCACCCCGGCGCGGAACGTGACCTTCAGCCGCACGTCGCCGTCGAGCACGTCGGGCGGGAGCACGAAGCGGACCTTCGCGCGGCCGGCCGCGTCGGTCTTGGGTGCGACTTCGGTCAAGGGGACCAACACACGGTCGGCTTCCACCGCGACCGCGACCACGTCGGCGCCTTGCACCGGCTTGTCCTGGAACTTCAGTTCCGCCCAGGCTTCGACGGTGTCGCCGGGCACGTAGGAGGCAGACGTGAAGCCGATCAGTTTGGCGTAGTGGTCGGCCGCGCCCGCGATGACTTTCACGGTGCGCGTGACCGGCAGCGGCAGCGTGGCCACCGCGCCGCCGGGGTGCTGGAGTTCGCGCAGGACGAGCGTGTACTCGCCGTCGGCGATGTCCGGCGGCAGCACGAACTCGCCGCACCCGACGCCGCGAACCGGTTGACCGTCGGCAGTGCGGACCGGTTCGACGCGGCCGTTGCCGTCGCCGCCGACGCGGACGAGGTCGGTGGTGCCGGTCGCGGAAAGCCCGCCGACGGCGCGGCCGGTCGCGACGGGGCCGGCGACGAGTTCGTAGCGAAGCACCTGCTCGCGCGCCGGCGGTTTGAGCGTGGCACGATCGAGCGTGAGCGAGCGGAAGAACAGCCGTTCACCGGGGCGGTACGCGGGCTTGTCGGTGACGAGGAGCGTGGTGAACACCGGCCCGGCGAGCCGCACCTCTTGCAGCGCGGTGCGGGTGTTTGTCCTCTTGTCCACCTCCGCGACGACGAGCGTGAGTTCGGCGTCCGGCTTCACCTTCGCCCATAC
>CANLGS010000620.1 GCA_947490035.1 Gemmataceae bacterium | reverse complement strand
TTTTACGAACTCCGCTCGCGAACTGACTTCCACGAACGGCCGCGGGCCGGACCACGCGCCGGCCTTCGGCCAGTCGAGCGGGATCACCGCGCCGCGCACTGTGGGCAAGTCGACCTTCGCGGAACTGGCGCCGAGCAATTCGACGCTCTTCGTGTCCTTCGTCACGACCGGCGGGAACACGCCTTCCGTGTAGTCGAACGTGCCGATCTTCAGGCGGAACGGGCCGGGCGCGGGGCCGGCGTACTCCGCGTCGTGCAGGCTGACGGTATAGGCGCCGTCGGCCGGGAGAGTCGTAGTAAGTCGCGTGTCGCCGTTCAGCGCGGGCTTGCCCCACGCCCATTCGAGTTGCAGTTTCTTCGCGTTGTACAGGTGAACGACCGGCCGCAGTTTGCCGCCGATGCGCTGCGATTCCACTTCGATCGTGAGTTTCTGCCCGGCCTTCCCGGTGAAGGTCGTTTCCAGCACCGTCGCGCCGGTGAGTGTACCGTGCAGCGCGACCGGCAGCGTTTCTACCTCTGGCGCGAACGGCTTTTGCTCCAGCGCGTCCACGCCGATGACCGTGGGCAGACTCACGCCGCCGTCGGTGACCACGCGGAGGTGGTGCAACCCCGGCGTCGCGCCGTCGAGCGCGACCTCGAACACCGCGAGTTTGTCGGTGTTACCCGGCTTGAGCGTCTGCTTCGCGGGGAAGGGCAGGAGCAACTTCGGCGCTTTGCCGAGGTCGTCGCCGGTCACGGTGACGGTCGTGGTGCCGTTGGTCTGAAGGCCGCGCACGTTGACATCGCGCACCGTCGGCTCAACCGCCGCGAGTGGGAGGCAGAAGAGAAAGAGAAGCAAAGATGAGCCGCACGATGAACGCGGAAGAAAGGCACGATAAGACAGAAGACAGTGTTTGAAAACAGCCTTCTCTCTTCTCTGATCGTGTCTTTCTTCTGCGTTCATCGTGCGGCTCATCTTCTTCCGCCTTACTTGAACAACTGCCGGATCGGTTCGGCTTCGACCAACCGCACGGGGCGGTCGCCGATGCCGGGCATCATCGTGCCGTCGAGGTTGATGCCCATCCCGTGATAGAGCGACGCCAGCATCTGCGGCGGTTCCACGGGGCTATCGACCGGGCGCGAGCCGATCTTGTCCGTCGCGCCGATCACCTGACCGCCCTTGAAGTTCCCGCCCGCGAAGAAGTTCGTCCACGCGGCCGGGTAGTGGTCGCGCCCGCTCTTCGGGTTCAGTCGCGGCGTGCGCCCGAACTCGGAGAACACCGCGACCACCGTCTCTTCCAGCATCCCGCGATCCGCCAGGTCTCCGATGAGCGCCGTGAACGCCCAGTCGAACTGCGGGCACAGCATCCGTTCGTAGTCGGAGTAGGTGTTGTTCAGCCCGCCGCCGTCGGCGTGCATGTCCCAGCACGACAGCCCGAACACCGTGTCGAAGTGGTTCACGGTCACGAACCGCACGCCGCCTTCGATCAGCCGGCGCGCCATCAGGCACGACTGGCCGAACGTGTTGCGGCCGTAGCGGTCGCGTGTCTTGTCCGGCTCGTCCGCGATGTTGAACGCCTTCTTCGCTTCCGGGGAAGTTAGAAGTCGGATTGCGCGTTGGTACGCGGCGTCGTGTTCGCCGCCGGCGCGCGTCTCGGTGTGCTTCTGCAACTCATCGACCTGTTCGAGCAAGCGCTTGCGGGCGTCGAGCCGCGACGCCGATTCGCCGGCGGGCACGTCCAGGTCGCCGATCTTGAACTTCGGCAGCGCCGGGTCCGCGTTCAGGAAGAACGGTTCGTGCGCGCTGCCGAGGTAACCGGCCGTCTGGCCGTGCAGCGGGCCGGCGCCGGTGTTCCCGATCGGGCCGGGAAGGATCACGTTCGCGGGGAGGTCTCCCTTCGGGCCGAACACGCGCGAGACGATGCTCCCGATGTGCGGCTTCACGCTGTCCGCGTTGAAGTCGTGGCCGGTCATCATCCAGCGCTGGCCGTTTTCGTGCGTCGCGCCCGTCTTGTGATGGAGGCTGCGCACGAGCGCGACCTTGTCCATCATCTTCGCCATCAGCGGGAAGTGTTCGCAGATTTGAACGCCGTTGACGTTCGTCTTGATCGGCTTGAACTTGCCGCGCACCTCGGCGGGCGCGTCCGGCTTCATGTCCCACGTGTCGAGCGCGCCGGGCGAGCCGACGAGGAACAGCGTGATGCAGTTCTTGATCTTGGCCTTGTTCGCGTCCGCGGCGCCGGCCTGTTGCAGCCGGAAGAACGTGGGCAGCGCCAGCGCACCGGCGCCCGCCGCACCGACCGTCAGGAAGCTGCGGCGCGACGGCCCTTCGCAGAGCGGAACCTTCTCGTTGCCGATGTTCAGCATGGTTCTTTCCTCACTCCGTGGAGCGCGGGCGTCCCGCCCGCTGCCTTTGAAGAGCGGGCGGGACGCCCGCGCTCCACGGAGAAGTCGCTCCGGTTAGATGGTGTAGGTGACGGCATTGGAAATCACGACGAACTTGCTCTGCGTGTACTCGCCGGCGGGGTTCTTCGCGTAGTTCACGTACTTGAACTGCTCCAGCACGATCTCGTACACGCCGGGCGCGGTGTCGGGGTGTTCGTAGGTGTGATCGGCGCGGGCCGGCGCGGTGCCGACTTCCTTGCCGTCGCGCTTCACGACCCAGCGCAGTTGCAGACCCCAGTCGCCGGTCACGTCGGTGCGCGTAACCGCGCGCCCGTTGAGGCGCAACTCGGCTTTGGGTGCTGCGTCGAACTTCTGTTCCATGACAACGGCTCCGAACCGCGTGGCGGGAAAAAGCGGCGTGTGTGGATTTCGCGGAGCAGGCGGGCGACTCTGGTGAGAGTCGTATGAAGAGATTACTCCGACGCCGGGCGCGGTGCAAGCGAAACCGGAGCGTTCGGGCGAATTCGACCATTCCCGCGTGAACTCGCGCACCGCGGCCGTACAGCACGAGCGCGATTGCGGAAGGGTATCAGGTGGAACCCGACATCCTTCCGCCGCGGGAGTGAAGGCGCACTATGCTCGTCGCATGAAACGCTTCCCTCTTTTCGGTGTTCTGCTGTTCGCCGGGTGTACCGACGCCTTCGCGTTCCACGCTGCGCCGCGCATTGTGGGCGAGTGGGTGGTGGTCGATTTCCATTCGCCCGGTGCGGTTGAGGATCGCAGCCAACTGCGGAAGCGTGCCAGCATTTCCGAGGAAACGTGGTCGGAGCAGTTCCAGGGCGATCAGTTCGAGGACTTCGAGTACACGATCGACGCGACCCGCACGCCGAAGCAACTCGACCTCATCTACACCGGGCCGGACGGCAAGCGGCTGACGGTGCGCGCGATCTACGAACAGACCGAGGACGACCGGTTGCGGGTGTGTCTCGGGTCGCCGCCGCTCGTGCGGCGGAACGGGAAAGTCGAGAGCGTCGAGAGCGTCGAGAGCGTGCGCCCGGTCGCGTTCGAGGCGAAGGACGGCCCGCTGATTACGTACCAGCGCAAGACGAAGTGACAGGGTTTGGGAGAGTAGTCCTCGCGCTCCGCGTGAGGTGCGGGACCAGGGGCTTCGCGCATCGCCCCGGACACCCGGACCTCACGCGTAGCGTGAGGACTACACTCCCGATC
>CANLGS010000619.1 GCA_947490035.1 Gemmataceae bacterium | reverse complement strand
GCCGGGCTGGCACAAGACTGGGTGGCCGTGCCTGGGTAGTTCTGGCCCGAGTAATAAACGAAGGAAGTGTTCGCGACCGCGCAGGCCGTGTCGTGGCCGTCGTAGGTCCACCACCCGTAATAGAGGTCCGCCGCAGGGGGGCGTTCTCCCACGAGCAGGGTGTTACTGGTTCCGTCGGTGATTGATGCGATCGTCTGGTTGTAGCTCGCGTCGAGGACACCTGCTTGCGCACCCGTATCGTAGTACGCCGAAACTCCACCAACCGCCGCGTAACAAGTGAAACTCATCGTCCCGAAACCAGAGAAAGCGCTCGTCGTGTTCGACGCCCGAGCCTCCGAGGGGCACTGGAACACTTTCTGCGGGACACCGTTGTTCGTCGTCTGCTGTTGTTCGATCAACGGCAGGATGCACCGCTGCCAACTCCACCAGTAGTCGGTGTAGCCGTTCCCAGTCCCAGTTCCGCTGGGATTGGCGTTGTTGTACGTCGTCGGGAACCGGGTGTACGTGTCGTGGTAGCTGTGAAGAGCAAGGCCCATCTGCTTGAGGTTGTTGGAACACTTCATGCGTGCGGCGGCCTCGCGCACCTTCTGCACGGCGGGCAGCAGCAGGCCGATCAGGATCGCGATAATCGCGATGACGACGAGCAACTCGATCAGCGTGAAGCCGCGTCGAGTCCGTGTGGGAATCATGGGTAGAACTCCTTCGAGTAAGGAATGACAGGCGAACACGATCAAATGAACCGAGGACAGGGAGATTCGGCCGTCCAAGGGTTGTCGAGACCGGTATCCCGGTCCATCCGAAGACAACAAATAGGCGGCTTCGCGAGATCCAAAACATGAAAGTATGACGAGGATACCGCAAACTATCGGTATGTGAAGACAGAAAGCCAAATATTTTCTCCCCTCCCGCAGTCGCAACGATGTCGTGTCGCGGAATCGGTTGAGACCGGCCGTTCCGCCCGGTATGCTCCCAGAAGAGCCTTCGCACGACCGCAACGGGCCGGCGTTTGTACTCCCTCCCCCGGTCAAAGTCTTTCTTCCTCCAGTGCCTACCAACGACACGAGAGCCATGATCCAGATTCCCGCACTGCGCTTTGGCAAGAGCTACACCAGCCTCGAAAAGGCAACCCTCGTTCACCACGTCACCGGCGAGCCGGTCGCGGAGGTGAGCCAGGTCACCGGCTCGATGATTGCCCGCGACCTCGGCAACATGGAGCGCGCGCACAAGGAACTCGCCGCGATCCCGATCCGAGACATCCTCGGCATGTATAAGAAGGCCGCGGACTACTTCCTCAACGCCACCCTGCCCTGCGGCGACGCCGAACTCACGTTCGACCAGTACACGCGCAACCTGTCGGCCACGACCGGTAGCGCGCTCGTGTTCTGCGACCGCAACGCCCGCAAGGTGCAGTACGTCCTCGCGAACATCGAGGAAGTCATCGCCGGGCTGACCCGCGGACTGCCCCTCGAAGCGCTGGATCAGGGCTACAGCACCGCCTCGGGGCGGATGCAGGCGTTCTACCCGACCACCAACGTCTTCGGGGCGGTGCTGCCGTCGAACTCGCCCGGCGTGCATTCACTCTGGGTGCCGACGCTCGCGTTCAAGATTCCGCTGCTCCTGAAGCCGGGGCGCGAGGAACCGTGGACGCCGTACCGCGTGCTGCAAGCGTTCATCAAAGCCGGTATCCCCGCGAGCGTGTTGGGCTTCCTGCCCACCGACCACGCCGGTTCCGCCGACATCCTCCGGCTGTGCGGTCGCAGCATGGCCTTCGGCGACGACAAGAGCATGGCGCCGTACAAGAACGACCACCGCGTCGAGATTCACGGAACCGGCTATTCCAAGATCATCTTCGGGGAAGATCAGGCGGACAACTGGGAGCAACACCTCGACCTGCTGGCGGAAGCGGTCGCGGCCAACGGCGGGCGCGCCTGCGTGAACGCCAGCGCCATCTGGGCGCCCAAGAACGCGGACGCCATCGCGACAGGCCTGGCGAAGAAGCTCGCCGGCGCGAAGGCGCGAGCCTGGGACGATCCCGCCGCCGAGGTCAGCGCGTTCGCCAAGCCCGAAGTTGCCGAAGCGATCAACAACATGGTGGACGAGGGGCTGAAGACGCCGGGCGCGCGCGACGTGACGCAGGAACTGCGGGGCACGCCGCGCCTGGTGAAGGACGGCCGGTGCGCGTGGCTGCTGCCCACGATCATCCGGTGCGACACCCCGGAACACCCGCTGGCGAACAAGGAGTTCCTGTTCCCCTACGCCAGCGTCATAGAATACCCACAACACGACGTGCTGAAGCGGATCGGATACACTCTCGCGGCCACGGCGCTGACCGACGACCCTGAGTTCATCGCGCAGTGTATGGCGTGCCCGACCATCGAGCGGCTGAACATCGGGCCGTTACCCACGAACCGGTTGACCTGGGACCAGCCGCATGAAGGCAACCTCTTCACTCACCTCTACAAGCAGCGCGCCCTCCAGCACGCCCGCCGGCCTGCCGGTGTTTGACTTCCAGCCCCTGGGTCGCGTGATCTCCGCACCGGGCGCGCTCGCACAACTCGGCGAAGCGGTACGCGCGTTCGGCGTCGCGCGCGTGCTGCTCGTCACCGACCCCGGCCTCGAACACGTCGGTCACCCGCAGCGCGCGCAAGCGATCATGCGCGAGGCGGGGCTGGACGTGTTCCTATTCGACGGCGTGAAGGAGAACCCGACCGAGCGCGAGGTGGGCGAGGGCGTGGTGTTCGCCCGCACGCACCACGTCGATTGCATCGTCGCGGTCGGCGGCGGCAGTTCGATGGACTGCGCGAAGGGCATCAACTTCATCCTCACCAACGGCGGCCGGATGGCCGACTACAAGGGCCACGGCAAAGCGAAGAAGCCGATGCTCCCTTCGGTCGGCGTGCCGACCACCGCCGGCACCGGAAGCGAAGCCCAGAGCTATGCCCTCATCACCGACGAGCGCACGCACCTGAAGATGGCGTGCGGCGACAAGAAGGCCGCGTTCCGCGTCTCGATCCTGGACCCGGAACTGACGCTGTCGCAGCCGAAGTCGGTGACCGCCGTGACCGGCATCGACGCGGTCGCGCACGCGGTCGAGTCGTTCGTCTGCACGAAGCGGAACGCGATCTCGGCGATGTGCGCGCTGTCCGCGTTCCGGCACCTGGAGCCGAACTTCGAGACCGTGCTGAAGTCTCCGAACGACCTCGCGGCGCGGTCGGCGATGCAGATCGGCTCGCACCTCGCGGGGATGGCGATCGAAAACGCGATGTTGGGCGTGTGTCACAGTTGCGCGAACCCGCTCACGGCGCACTACGGCATCACGCACGGCGTCGCCATCGGCGTGCTGCTGCCGCACGTGATCCGCTATAACGCGCCGGCGGTCGGCCACTTATACGCGGAGTTGGCGGGCGCCGCGGAAGTGCTGGCCGCGCGCGTCGCGCACATGACCGCCGCGGCGGGGATGCCGCAATCGCTGAAAGAGTGTGGCGTCAGCGACACGATCCTCCAGGTGCTCGCGGAGGAAGCGAACCAGCAGTGGACGGCGCGCTTCAACCCCCGCCCGGTGACCGAAGCCGACATCCTGACGACCTATCAGGCCGCGTGG